>SVHQ01000042.1 GCA_015055785.1 Clostridiales bacterium
TTGCGCCCGAGGACACCAAAATCACCTCATGACCGGCATTTTTTAAATCGCTCAGCACACGGCAAAGCTCATTGGTGCGGCGAATATTTAAACGGCCCGTCGCATGCGCGAGCGTGGACGTACCCACTTTGATAACGATACGCATATCAATTCCTTTTTTCGATTTTATAACCGATTTCAAATTATTTTTTTGATTATATCATGAAATAAAGCCATTGTCAAGCGCGCGCACGCACGTGAAGAGATTTTTATGATAAATTTTAGCTTTTATAAAAAAGGAGAAATAAAGGATAAAATTATAAAATAGAGCCACCATGTACGGGTTGAATGTAAAAAAGTTGATATTTTGGCAAAAAGTAACGGCTTGATGGCAAGGCGAGTTTTGTGAAAATTTTGCGAAAGGTATTGACAAAATTGAAAAAGTATGCTTATAATATAGACACAATCCTAATAAGGAGGATAAAAATATGAAAAAACGTATATTAAAAGTACTTGCACCTTTTGTGTTGATAGCTGTATTTATTTTTAGTGCAGTATTTGCTACGGGCTGTTACATAATCAAAGGTGTAAAAATGAGGGACTTGGTAGGCACGTACGAGCTTACTCATTATTCTGCAAAGACGGACCTTTTGGCTGAAAGAGAAATTAAATTATATATAGTAATTAATTCGGACGGCAGAGGATATTACGTCTATAAAGACAAGGACACCGAATTGTATGCGGCAGAGTTGCGCTGTCGGTTTGAGGCAAATACAGATGATTCGTCAAAATACGATTATGTATATTTGAAATTTAACGAACGAACGGACGAAGTAAAATTCGGGGTATTCGGAAAGAATTTAAATCGTAATGATCCTGTCTATAAACCGATCGGGCAAGGTTGGCCTGAACGAGATTATACAATAGACGTAGATTTTAACAAGGTAAGCAAGAAGACCGATTTATCCTACGTAAACGACGTATTTGACAGGAATTTTACGGCGATGCCTTACGGTTTGGCGACGTTGAGCGCGCTTTACGAGAATTTCGCGCCGATGCTGAATGAAAGATATATTGGTGACGAAGAATTGCTGCCATTTGATCAAGAAGCACCGTTGTATGCATATCTGCGCTTGGATGTTTTTAATAACAAAGCGCAAATATATTATGCATATCCTTCTAAAAAACAACCTATAATGAAAGAATTTGATATCACGATTACGCCTACAAGTACAAGCGGTAGCTTTACGATTACGGCAGCGGAGGGCGTTGCGACGCTTACGAGTTCAAAGTATTCCACAGAAGTGATTATAGAGCAACCAGTGCAGGATAAAGAAGGAAATACGCAAACGCTTGTATGGAAGTTTAATTATGGGAATGATGTAAATTACGATTTGACGGATACGATTAATCGTATGCTTGCGGTGCAGACGGAATGGGAAGCGGCGTGTGCGGAAAAAGGAAAACATGATTGGTCGATAAACGTATGCGATCAAGATAAGATTTGCAAAGTTTGTAATCTTATAGAAAAAGCAAAAGCGCACACCTACGATGATGATACGGATAAGGTTTGTAACGTTTGTTCCCAAACAAGAGAGTTGCCTACGCAAACTCCTGAGGGAAATGAAAACGAATAATTAAAAAAAACATGAAAACGGCGAGGAAAAAAACCTCGCTGTTTTTATATACTTTTTTATATAAGCAAAAGAATAAAAATGCAGCAAAAAAGACGGGAAATACAACAATCGAAAAATCCTAAAAAATCTTTCTCAAAACTGTTTACAATCCTTGTTTTTTGTGTTATAATGTAATTGGTGAAAATTGGCAGACAAGGCTCTGTTTTCGCTGCGCCGTTATAAAAAAGCATAAAAAGGCGGCAAACACACAAAATAAAGAAAAAATTATTATCAATTTTAAAGGAGATAAAACAATGACGAACAACAAGAAAGTACTTCAATTCGTTGCAGACGTTCAGGCTTTTGCACAGCCCGACAAAGTGGTATGGATTGACGGGAGCGACGCGCAGAGAGACGCGTTGAGAGAAGAAGCTTGCGCTACCGGCGAAATCATCAAACTTAATCAGGAAAAATTGCCTGGCTGCTATTATCACAGAACGGCAGAAAATGACGTTGCACGTGTAGAAGACAGAACGTTTATTTGCTGTGAAAACGAAGAAGACGCGCTTCCTCATTCCATCGTAAAATGGAAGGCACCCAAGGACGCTTATGCAATGGTAAACGAAATTGCAAAGGGCGCATACAAGGGTAGAACGATGTACGTTATCCCTTATTCCATGGGCGTTGTTGGTTCGCCGTTCTCTAAAATCGGTATTGAAATCACCGACTCCATCTACGTTGTACTCAACATGATGATTATGACGAGAGTAGGTAAAATGTGCCTTGATCAGCTTGGTGAAAACGGCGATTTCGTAAAGGGCTTCCACGCAAAATGTAACGTTGACCCCGAAAAGAGATATATTATGCACTTCCCCGAAGACAACACGATTATTTCTGTAAACTCTGCTTACGGTGGTAACGTATTGCTCGGTAAGAAATGTTTCGCACTTCGTATCGCTACCAACCTTGGTAAGAAAGAAGGCTGGATGGCAGAACACATGCTTATCCTTGGCGTAAAGCGTCCTCAGGATAAGGAAATGAAGTACGTTGCAGCAGCGTTCCCTTCCGCTTGCGGTAAGACCAACCTCGCAATGTTGATTCCTCCCAAGCAGTATCTTGACGCTGGCTATCAAGTACAGTGCGTAGGCGATGACATCGCTTGGATCCGTGTTGGTGAAGACGGCAGATTGTGGGCTTGTAACCCCGAAAACGGTTTCTTCGGCGTTGCACCTGGTACGAACGAAAAATCCAACCCCAACGCACTTGCTTCCACGAAGCAGGGCACGATTTTCACGAACGTTGCTTTGAACCCCGCAGACAACACCGTTTGGTGGGAAAAATTGACGAAGGAAGCTCCTGCAGAGCTTATCGACTGGACGGGCAAGCCTTGGACGCCTGATTGCGGCCGCAATGCAGCACATCCCAACTCCCGTTTCACGGCTCCCGCTGAAAACTGTCCTTGTATCTCCCCCGAATTCAATTCGAAAGCAGGTGTACCTCTTTCCGCAATCATCTTCGGCGGCAGAAGAGCAACGACGACTCCCCTTGTATATCAATCGAGAGACTGGAATCACGGTACGTTCGTTGGTACGATCATGTCTTCCGAAACGACGGCAGCAGCTACGGGTGCGGTAGGCGTTCTTCGTCACGATCCCATGGCAATGAAGCCTTTCATGGGTTATTCCGTAGATCAATACTTCCAGCACTGGATTGACATGGGTGCGAAAGTTCCCGCTGAAAAGCAACCCAAGATTTTCAACGTTAACTGGTTCCGTCAGGACGAAAACGGCAACTTCATGTGGCCTGGTTTCGGCGACAACATGCGTGTTCTCGATTGGATTTTGGATAGATGCGAAGGCAGCGTAGAAGCTCGTGAAACGGCTATCGGTTACCTTCCTTATGCAAAGGATATCAACATCGAAAACTGCGACATCGATGCAGAAACGCTTGATAAGTTGCTTGTTGTTGATAAAGCTCGTTGGGCAGCAGAAGCTGAAGAAATCACGACGTACTATGCTGAAAACTTCGGCGACAAGATGCCTAAGGAAATCATCGAAAACCTTGAAATCCTTAAAAAGAACTGCGCTGAATAATTTTATAATATAGCAATAAAAACTCCCGCTGTAATTTCTTGCAGCGGGAATTTTTTAAGTGTGGCAACAATCGAGGTTTGGTATATTTCTATTATACTATGCCAAATGTCATAAGTCAAGTATTTTCTATGCCAAATGTCATAAAATTAAAGAAAAGGATAGGAGCTTGGCGATGAATTACGGTTTTGAACTTAAAAGTCAACGAGAAAAAGCAGGATTGTCACAATGGGAATTGTCTAAACTTACAGGTATAAATCAATCAAGTATTAGCCGATGGGAAGATAATAAACGTACGCCAAGCATTGAAAATTGCGTACAACTTGCAGATTTTTATGGGATTTCCGTTGATGAATTAATAGGGCATGAAATAAAGAAAAATTGGTAAGGGAGAAAGATTATGATTTATAAGGAATTTCAAGGCAAAAAGCTTTCGGCGCTGGGCATGGGCTGTATGCGTTTTCCAATCAAAGACGGAAAATTTACCGATATAGACGAAGAAAAAACGGCGGAAATGTTTGATTATGCCATAAAAAACGGCATCAATTATTTTGATACGGCGTATATGTATCACGGTGGGCAATCGGAAATCGTGATGGGAAAATTGTTAAAAAAATATCCCCGTGACAGTTATTATATCGCGGATAAATTCCCTGGCGTGGATTTAAAAGCTTTCGGCAGAGTAGAAGAAATCTTCGAAGAACAGCTGAAAAAGGTGGGTGTGGAGTATTTCGACTTCTATTTATTGCATTGTGTATGCGAAAATAACATCGAAAAATACCTTGACGAACAGTACGGCACCGTGGAATACTTATTAGAACAAAAACGCAAGGGCAGAATTGGGCATTTGGGTTTTTCTGCGCATGCGGAAGTGGCTACCATGCGTCGGTTGTTGGAAAAATACGGCGACGTGATGGAGTTTTGTCAATTACAAATTAATTGGTTGGATTGGACGTATGAAAAGGCCAAGGATAAAGTAGCATTATTGAAAGAATACAACATTCCCGTGTGGGTGATGGAGCCTGTGCGCGGCGGCAGATTGGCGAATTTATCAGCGGACTACGAAGCCCGTTTAAAAGCTTTGCGCCCTGAGGAAACGATGGCGGCGTGGGCTTTCCGTTTTTTGCAAACAGCCGTGGATTGCACGATGGTGCTTTCGGGAATGTCCGATTTCGCGCAGGTGCAGGAAAATATAAAAACGTTCAGTGAAGAAAAACCTTTAAACGAGCAGGAATTGCAGGCTTTGCAATCGATTGTCGATGATTTTATGGGAAAATTGACCCCTTGTACGGGTTGTCGTTATTGCACGGAGTATTGTCCGCAGGGCTTGAATATTCCCATGCTTTTGAATTTATACAATGAATATAAATTTTCCTTTGACGGTGTGCAAGCGCAAAGGTCGATTTTACGCGTACCCGAGGGGAAACGCCCGAACGATTGCATACAATGCCGTGTTTGCGAAGGGGTATGTCCGCAGAAAATTCGTATTGCTGACGAACTGGCAAAATTTGCGGGGATGTTCTAATGCATGAAAAGTTGTACATAGACGAAGCCGCGGCTTTGTTGGAGGACGGCTTTACGTGCGCGATTTTTAAGGACGCGCAGGTATTTAAAAGCAATCGACGCGGTGTGTCGCCTTTATTAGAATGGCTGGAAAGCGGCGAGAATTTTCACGGTTTTACGGCAGTGGATAAGGTCGTGGGTAAGGCGGCGGCATTTTTATACGTATTGTTGGGTGTAAAAGCGGTGTACGCTTTTGTGCTCAGCGAAGAAGCGGAAAGGGTATTAAAAAAATACCGCATTGACGTTATCTATCGTGAAAAGGTGGCGGCGATACGCAATCGCACGAATACGGGGTTTTGCCCCATGGAACAAGCCGTGTGGAATATAGAAGACGCGCAAGAGGCACATAAAGAAATTGTAAAGACCTTAGAAAAAATAAAAAGCTAAAAGAAAAATCCCGTTTTAAAAACGGGATTTGTGTGTGTTTTGTTATAAGCAGCTTTTAGATGCCTACTTCTTCGATTTTTCTCTTGAATACTTTATTGGTAAGGATTGCAGAAACAATGTCAAGCGCTATGTTTATTACAGCACAAAGGACAACATGCTCGTAGAAAAATACGGACGCGGCTGCGTTTAACATAATGAATATAAGAATCCAATAAGAGGAATTTCTTACTCGCAAAAAACGAACGACATTTTTCTGGTCTTGCCCGTATGCGGAGAAAGAATCGTAATTATAGATAGCATTGCGGTGTGCCTCTTTTAATTTTCTGTTCATCTTATCTTTGTGATAGGTAATTTTAAAGATATCAACAGCAAGAGGGACAAGTGTGAAGAAACTTACCAAAAACTGACTGTTGTTGCGCAGCCCCCATATAGCTTCCCAAGAAAGATTTTCCGTCAATGTCGGGAAATATTCAATAGGGGACGTTGTAGGATATATCCCGCAGAGAATCAACCAAAGAAATACACCGACACAAAAAATAATGTAGATGGGGTAAAAAAGGAAAGAAAGATTCACCTTGAGCGAATCGGAAAGCAATAAAAGGATAACCGTACCGCAAATGAAATAAGAAAGACCTTCAATTTCTCCGTTTGTAGAATGGCAGAATTTTTCAAAATATTGATAAACATACAAATTTTTTAAACCGTCTATTACGGACTCGCCAGCACCAAAATGGGAAGCAATAAAATAGATAGAGCATGTATAAAAGAAAAGACTGCAAAGGGTGCAGAAAAAGGCAAGGAGAAAGTGGGTTATATTTAAACCGTCGTTTTGTATTGCCTCATCCGTATAGGGAGTATCTCTCATAAATCGTCTCCAACATCTTAAAATAATATTATTACATTCTTGATTATATCACAAGTTGTTAAAAAGGTCAATTATATTTTAAAAAATATGGAAAAATATATTTTTAAAGAATAAATAAAACCTCTCGCTGGCAAATCCAACGAGAGGTTTTGTGTTTGTTTTTAAGTAAATTTTATTTTAGTCTTCAAGGGGGTCGAGTTCCTTGGTTGCGTTTTCAAGTTTTTCCATAATCGACGCATATTTAGCATTATAAAGCTTTTGTGCTTTACGCTTGGAGATTCCGTAGAATGCGCAATTAAGGAGAGGAATAACAACCGCCACTGCAGCCTTCCAATAGAAAGTAATAACAAGTTCGTGTGTGAAAAGTACGGGAACAGCGAACTGACACAAGAAGACTAAGAACAAGCCCCAATGCGTAGCGCTTAAAGAAAGGGGTTTCATCTTTAACTTATATCTTCCCAATTTTACGTTATCCAATTGGAAAACAAGGTCATCATATCTCTGTCTCAAAATGGTGTTCGAACGTTTTCTCTTTGTGTTTGCTGCCATGAAGCTGATTGCGAAAAGCAAAAGCGTAACAACAGCGGTGAGGAATTGAACGTTACTCAACAATTTTGTGATGATTTCTTGATACGGCGTTGCAGGGAAAGCAAACAAAACCAATAAAAGTTTCGCTGCAGGCACCGTCGGGAAAAGCACGTACATTGCAAGGAAAACAATACAAATAATCGTGCCGAGTATGTATAAGAAATATAAGAAACTGTTCTTTTTGTTCTTCTTAGGTGTTACAAAAATCAAGAAGAAAAAGGTCATCACGGAGAAAAGCGAATAAATCTGATTAAATCTTCTTGAATCGGGCGCATCACATTTTGCAAGAATTTCTACAAAATAAGGTTTTACTTGGATGGATTCCAAGAACGCCATGATGGGTTCGCCAAAACCGAAATAATTTGCAACGTAGTACACTGCAATAAGTGCTACTGGGATAAACAACACAATAGCAAGCAATGCAAGGATACCGCTCAAAAAGTTGCGTGAACCGACCTTTAAAGGTGTTTTTACTTTTTTAACTTTTTCTTTCATAAATACCCCTTCATTATATAAATAAGAGTTTACTACTTTCATTATATCACATGATGTAAAATCCGTCAATGTTTTTTTCGTTAAATTTTTAAAATTTTGTAGAGGAAATAGTTAAATAAATTGCTTTTTTTAGGCAATTGCACTATAATAAACAAAAAAGGAGTGATAAAATGAAGAAAGTACTTATCTTATCGGGCAGCCCCAGAAAGGGTGGCAATTCGGATATTTTATGCGACGAATTTATGCGCGGAGCGTTAGATGCAGGCAACGAAGTGGAAAAAATCTTTGTTGCGGGGAAGAAAATTGCGCCCTGCATTGGCTGCTATTATTGCCGAGAGCATGGGGGCAGGTGTGCGTTGAATGATGATATGGCAGATATTTTACAAAAAATTATCGATTGTGACGTGCTTGTTTTATCCAGTCCTGTTTACTTCTATTCCATCTGTGCGCAGCTCAAAGCTGTCATTGACAGAACGGTGGCGCGTTGGACGGAAATTGCAAATAAAGACTTATATTACATAGCCACCGCCGCTGAAAACGATGAGGATACTTTGGATATCACACTTTCTTGTTTTCACGGTTTTGCAATGTGTATTGATGGTTATGAAGAAAAGGGCACATTATACGGAAAAGGCGTGGCGGACAAAGGGGAAGTGTTGCAGCGCCCCGAACTAATGCAGATTGCTTATGAGATGGGGAATAGCATACATTAACTGTAAAACAAAGAATATGCGGCGCATTTCATCGTTATAGTTGCGCGTCTCTCAAGTCACGTACGCTGTGTACGCTCCTTGCGAGGTGCTCACTAAGCCTTGAACTGCTGGCATCTTGCTTTGTTTTACTTCGCTTGGAATAGGCAGAGTAGATATTTAAGCATTCAAGAAAGATAGAAAGACGTAGTCCAGCGGAACGCTGGCTTGCATCTTGTTTTGTTTTACTTCGCTCGCAACGGATTTGGAGGTGTAAGGCGAAGTACTGCGCATTTCATCGTTATAGCTGCGTGCCTCTCAAGTCACGTACGTCTATGAAAGCATAAATTTATAATGTCATTGTATTCGGCTTAGTGCTTGCGATGGTTGTCATTGCGAGCGAAATGGAGTGAAGCGTGGCAATCTCATATAAAATACAGCCATAATGCAAACCAACATTTTGCATTTCACGCATTCGTAGAATGCAATTGACAAAAACCGCAGGTTATCAATGCACTTTATAAAAATCTAATGGTATGATAAAAGCCTCGAACATTGCGTTCGAGGCTTTTACCTATATGATAAGGGGGAAAATGATGAGCTATTTAATGTATCTCGGTGTCCACAACCGATTTACAAGTATATTTTAACATGTATTTATAAAAATGTAAAGAATAATTTTAAAAAATTTTTTTTCGACAAAAAAGTATATCATCCAAGCAAAAAATGTTATAAATTAACAAATTCACAAAAATATCACATTATTTTGCATAAAAAACAGGCAACGACTACAGAAGCAAGGTAAGCAAAGAGAGAAATTCCCAAAGCGAGGTTGATTTTTTTACGTTTGATGCCAGCAAAATATACCGCGCCGATATAAAACACCGTTTCTGATGCACCGTAAATGACGCAGGAACAGCGCGCAGCAAAACTATCCACGCCATACTTATCTAATATTTCCGTCAACACCGCAATAGAGCCGCTGCCCGAAAGAGGTTTGATAAGAATAAGCGGAGCAATTTCTTCGGGTATGCCGATAGATTGAAAGAATGGTGCTAACCACGCCGCGATTTGATCGCCCAAGCCGCTTGTTTCCAATAATTTCGCAAGCATGGTGACAGCGGCAACGTATGGAAAAACGGAAACGACCAAGGGAATCGCGCCTTTAATGCCCTCGGTGAAACTGTCATAAACACGCACTTTGCGGTAGATAGCGAAGAGGAAAGAAGTGATAAAAATAAGAGGAACTAAAACGGCAAAAAAGTGCGTCATCGCATACCTGCCCCCCTCATTTTAAAGGATTTACTCTGAAAAACAGACTGTTTTTTGATAAAAGGCTCTGGGGTTTTCGATTTGATAAGAAGCCTTGTGAGTATAACGCCTAAAAGAGTTGAAAAAGAGGTGACGAGCATTGTAGGCAAAATAATATCGTTGGGGGTAGCGCTGTGCATAGATACGCGTACGGCAATCATGGACGCGGGAAAAATTTGCAGAGAGGTTGCGTTTAAAACAAACAACATTGCCGAGGAATATTCTGCATTTTCCGTCTTATCCAATAGCTTTGCGGCTTGTATTCCATACGGCGTTGCCGCTCCTGATATACCCAAAAGGTTCACCGACAAATTCATACCAATGACGTCGAGCGCTTTTTCATCATCTGTTTTTAAAATCCGCCGTGCGATAGGTTTGATTAGCCGTGATACGCCGCGCGCCACGCCACTGTCTTCCCACACGCGCATAAGTCCTAACCACACCGAATAAGTGGCGATTAGCGCAAAGCAGGTGGAGGCACTTTTGCTTGCTCCGTCAAGCAGAGTTTGTAAAAAAGTATCGGGAGCAAGGATTAGCAAAACCCCCGTCGCAATCAAAAAAATCAACCCGAAAAGAATATTCATAGCATACTATATGCGTGCAATTTCATGAAAATGCAAAAAAGACCCTTTTAAAAGCCTGCTTAACGGGTGTATAAAGGGTTTTCGCTGTGTATAAGGCTGTAAAACAGTTTACTTTTTAGAGGAAAAGGTGTATAATAAGGAAGAATGAAAGCAAGAGAGGTTGCACTATGGCGAAAAAACCTTATTATATCACTACAGCAATAGCTTACACTTCGGGCAAACCCCATATAGGGAACACGTACGAAGCTGTTTTGGCGGACGCAATCGCGCGTTTTAAACGCAAAGAGGGTTACGACGTATTTTTCATGACGGGTACGGATGAACACGGTCAGAAAATACAGGAAAAAGCGGAAGCGGCAGGCATTACGCCGCAGGCTTACGTGGACAATATCGCAGGCGAAATCAAGGGCATTTGGGACTTGATGGGTACTTCCTATGATAAATTTATCCGCACAACGGATGCCGACCACATGGCACAAGTCGCTAAAATCTTCAAAAAACTCTACGATCAAGGGGATATTTATAAAGGTTACTACGAGGGTATGTACTGTACGCCTTGCGAATCGTTCTGGACGGAAAGTCAACTGGTAGAGGGCAAATGCCCCGATTGTGGCAGAGACGTAAAACCTGCAAGAGAAGAAGCATATTTCTTTAAGATGGGCAAGTATGCCGACAGACTTATCGAGCATATCAACACCCATCCCGAGTTTATTCAGCCCGTTTCCCGTAAGAACGAGATGATGAACAACTTCTTGTTGAAAGGTTTGCAGGATTTGTGCGTTTCCCGTACCTCTTTCACGTGGGGG
>SVHQ01000043.1 GCA_015055785.1 Clostridiales bacterium
GTATTTTAGACGGTATTATTGAAATGATTTATGCTCTGGATAAAATTGCGCCTGGTACGGCAAACGACGACACGTTGCTTTACGGCGTGGAAGTCAAATTTTATAATATGGAAGTGGAAGTGGATGAAAAATTACAAAGTCGTTATGAGGGTTTGTATATCATCGGCGACGGAAGCGGCATTACGCACTCCCTCTCCCACGCTTCGGCAAGCGGCGTACTCGTAGCAAGAGAAATCGCTGAAAATCAATAAAACCTCTTTAAAAATGCATAAAAACGCACTCTTCCCGATAACGGTGAGTGCGTTTTTGTTTTATCTTTTTATTTAATTCTCAATATTTTTAGAAAATTTACTTTCTATCTTCAATGTGAGAAAACGCATGAGTCGATAGAAATGATATGCCCCCTGCGTAAACGCCAAATCAAGCACGCAAACGATTAAAACGTATAAAAGCTGCGTAATTCCTGCGCCCAAAGTCGGTTCTAATGCGTCTTTCAGTGCTTGCAAAGGCGCGATATTACACTGATAGAAATTATTATAATTCGTTTCCAGTATCTGCGCCATACTTGCCGCAATCGCACAATAGCAAGCCATGAAAATCACAACCGCAACAGCGTCTCGTTTTACGTCGGGCGTATGTAAATCCAACGCTACAATCAATACAAAGGTAAACGTCGCCACTGTGTGGAATGCAACCGTATGGAAATCAAAGAAATCTTTAAAGAAATTGTCAATATTCCACGAACCGTAAATCAAATCGGGGTATACCGCCATAAAGATAAAAAGCGATGCACAAAGCGTCGTTGTCACACCGCGTACACGGTCTTTATACTTTCCGTTATAAAATGCCATAAGCGGCAGCGTGTAAACGAAAAGCGAACAGAAATGGAGCGGAATGTGATATAAATCATAACCCCTTTGAAAGCTTTTCACCTGTTTGATAATTTCCAAGATAAATAAAAATACCGCGCAGATTTGGAAAGGAATCATTCGTATTTTTTCTGATTTTTTCCCAAGAAAAACTCTTAACACCACCCCTAAAATTATCATCACAATAAAGGATGGGAACAGCGTTTGAAAATGTTGTTTTGTCCAAAGTACCATAAAAATTTCCTCCTTACTCTCCTATTCTAACATTTTTCGACAAAATATGTCAAATGAAATACTTAATAGTTGTAAAATTGATTAACTATTTTATAGAATTTATATAGATACCCTATCCTCACGCCTTTGAAAGATAAAAACAACCCCTTTGTCCACAAGCTTAGGAGTCGTTTTATACGTTATCATTTCAATTTACTCGTTGTCGTCCTTTTTATCGTCTTTATTTTCCATTTTAACACAGACTTTATTCACCATTGTCGTAACCGCCAAGACGAGTGCAATTACAATCGCAATCGCCAAACAGCCTTTCCACATAATTTCAAAAGCTTTTCCAAGTGCCGCCGTATCCATCAATAAAGAATATAATTTCATGTCAAGCACCTCCTTATAAAAGCCCCAAAATCAAGCCGCCAACGATAGCCGAAGCAATTTGCCCCGACACGTTCGCACCGATTGCATGCATCAAAAGGTGGTTTGAGGGGTTTTCCTTAATCGCCATTTTCTGTACCGTTCTCGCTGCCATCGGGAACGCCGAAATCCCCGCCGCACCAATCATGGGATTAATTTTTTCCTTGCTGAACAAGTTCATCACTTTCGCAACCACAATGCCAGCAATCGTATCGAAAATAAACGCAAACAAACCAAGACCAATAATCATCAACGTTTCCCAAGAAATAAACTCTTCCGCGCGAAGCTGAGAAGCAATCGTGATACCCAAAAGTAACGTGATGAGATTTGCAAGATTGTTCGATGCCGTGTCGGTCATCGTGCCAAGCACGCCACATTCACGAATCAAATTACCGAACATCAAGAACCCAATAAGAGCCAAAGACGAAGGCGCGATAAGCCCTGCAATCACGGTGACGATAATGGGGAACAAAATACGAATGCCTTTCGACACCTGTTTGGGCGAATAGTGCATTTTAATCGCACGTTCCTTTTTCGTCGTCGTGCATTTGATAACAACGGGCTGAATAATGGGTACGAGTGCCATATACGAATATGCCACTACCATGATAGGCCCAACAAATTTGCTGCCCAATTTCATCGCCACGAGAATACTCGTAGGTCCGTCTGCCGCACCGATAATGCCGATAGATGCCGCATCTTTGATATCAAAGCCGCAAACTACCGCCAAAACAACGGTGAGGAAAATACCAAACTGTGCCGCGCCGCCCAAAATGAATAATTTGGGGTTGGTAAGCAAAGGTCCGAAATCGATCATTGCGCCAATACCGATAAAGAGCAAGATAGGCATAGCTTCCGACGCGTGAATCCCCACGTCAAACAGCCAATCGATAACGCCCGCCGTCACGTTTTCTTCCATGAGGCTTCCGCACTTTACGCATATCGTCGTTACAATTTCCGTTGCCGTATGCTGACATTCAGGATTGGTGCAAATATACCCACCGTTTGCCAGGTCCAAAACGTTGCTCAAAGGAATATTGACCAAAATACAGCCAAAGCCCATGGGAAGCAGGAGCGCAGGCTCCATTTCCTTCTTGATGGCGAGCCAAATAAGCACGCCGCCGATAACCCACATCGCGAGGTATTTCAACCAAGTGATTAGGTCCACCGACATAATAGATTCTACCAAGAATTCCATTAATTCACCGCCTTATGTATGAATGGATTTACTAATTACGCATTTTTCACGCGCACCCTTTCATTTTATCACTTCTCTTTCACAATGTCAACCCACGTATACAAAATAATTCTATGAATTTCAAAAAGAAAAAAGGAGAAAAACTTTCGCTTTCCCCCTCTTTTCGTTCTGTCTATTGTTGATAATAAATATCATATTCCTTTATTTTTTGTAAAGGTAATTGTTGCAACGTCTTTCGTCAATTTATCCACCGTAAACGTATAAGGAATTTTTGCCCCCTCATCGTCTTTGATGTTTGATGACAAACGCTCTCCCTCGCCGTACACAAACCCGCCTTTTGACGTTTTTACAAATTCAATCAAATTATCTTCCGTGCCGTAATCCGCGTCACTTTCATCCGTGTTCGTGTTATATACGTCGTAATACCTTACGCCTTCGTATTCTTCTACTTCATACAAAGCCGCATTCACGTGGTACACCAAAATACCCTCGTCATCAAAATACCCATTTCCCACGCCTGCATTCAGACCGTTATTCGTATAATACATCAAAAGGTAATATTCCTGATATACCCCACAATCATCATCCCAATTGTTGGCAATCAAAATCGTGTCGCCGTTCTTGGAAAAATCTTCTAACGTCAGCGTAATACTTTCTTCCGCAGCCACCAAACGGGAACTCGTCAACCAACCGTAATGGAATTTTGTGAAAGCATTATGGTCCCCTGTCATGGCGTCCATAATGTCGTAACCCCCCAACGGTTCGCCCACATACGCGGTGTCGTAATAATCCTCCGCGCCCAAAACGTGTCCAAATTCATGAATGAACGTATACGTATTCATCCCATTTTTATTATCAAATCCGTATTCATCTTCATACAAGAAAGCGTACGGAGCCCATAAATAATCGTTTGCGGAAACTCCGTCGTATTCGTAATAATAATCCTCTTCGTCTGTATAAATATTCCAATATCTATACGCCCAATTGAAATCGCTGTCTTCGTCAATTTTCAGCGTATTGATAAGCACCACCGCATCGATTATATAATTCCCGTCCGAATCAAACTTCGACAAATCCATCTTGCCTTCCAGCTCCGCCAACGCTTCGTCCATAATCAACTGGTCGCCAATGGCAATCGCTTCGCCGTCGTAATCCATCGTATAATTTTTATAATAAGAGCTATTGTGTTTCGGTTTAAACCACGAATCCAAAACAGTGATATCCAAATCCAATTTACCGTAGCTGGATTGATAATAATAATCGTGTACCGAATAGTAATCCGTATCGCCGTCTTTGCCGTTGAACGCTTTTTTAATCTTATCGATGGAATAACCCTTGCTTGCCGCCGTCACGTCGCTAAATTCCACGGGTATAACGAGTACCGCAGGGTTTGCCGTTGCAGTAGAAATGGTAGGACAACCGTCCACGTATGAATACAATTCCGTAACGTTTTTCGCATAGATTCCCTTCGTGAAATCCACGTTTCGCACACCGCTGTTTTGCGTATCACCAATGCCGTCTCCTTGATTCCCACCATTATTCGTGCTATCACCGTTTGTATTTCCACCACCATTATTCGTGTCTGAACTCCCGCTATCTTGCCCGCCTTGAACTATTTCTTTGATATCGTCCAAAATTCCAGACATAGCCTCTAAATCCCCGCAAGCGCTCATACACAAAGCACTCAAGCTCATGGTGAAACACAAGGCTGCCGTCAAAAACTTTTTCAACTGTTTCATCTTCCGTATCTCCTTTTGTATAAAGGTTTATAGGTTTTTTCACAAATAAAAGCCATCCGCAAAAACTGCAGACAGCTTTTCTTCTGTTTTCTTAATTATTCCTCGTCGCCTTCTAAAGCCATCGCTTCTTCGCTATTTTCATATTCTTCATACTGATGACAGAACTCCGCGAAAACCTCATCCAAAAGCTGTTCGTCTTCCAAGGGCACCAACATTGCATCGTCGCCTTCCCCTTGCAAACCGAAAATCACCACTTCATCTTCCTCTTCTTCGCATTCGGGCTCTGCTTTTTGGAAACAGCAGTACATAGCGCCTCTGTATTCAATCGTAGCGATATGATATAATTTTTCAATCGAGCCGTCGTCCGCTTCCAATTCAAAAATACGGCTTTCGTCGTCTGCGTATTCTTCTTCTAACATTTCGTTTTCTTTATTCATAATTGGTTCCTCCAACTTTTTATTCTTTGTTCTGGAAAGATAGCTTTCGAGTATGTACGAAGCCGCTATCGAATCGATGGTCTTTTTACGGTCGCCGCGTTTTATGCCACCTTGTATTTGCGTTTCACGCGCCTGCATGGTGGTAAAACGTTCGTCCTCTAACTCTATCGGCAAAGAAGTTTTCTCGCGCAAAGCATTGATAAATTCTTGCGTCTTCACCGTTTGAATGCTCTCCGAACCGTCAAAATTGTACGGAATACCGCATACGATCGTCCCCACGCCGCGTTCTTCCGCGATTTTGGCAATCGCTTCCACGTCTTTTATAAAATGCCCCACACGCACGTACGTTTCGCAAGGCATTGCATATTCGTTAAACGGGTCGGATATCGCCACGCCGATTCTTTTGTTGCCTATATCAAAGGCGATTACTCTCTTTCCTATCATACCTATATTATAACACAATTTTTAGCTCCCCGTCTATTGTTTGCGCAAATTTTTTTTGCAATCTTTGCTTTTTTTAAGGCGTTTTTGTATAATTACCGCATTTTTTCACATACTGCCGACAAGGAATATCCTTTCAGGAGGTCAATTTATGGAAAAATTCGTGGTAGGCGTGCTCATCGGTGGCATCGCCGGCGCGTTGATTACGGCAAATAATTATAAAATGCGTACCTTAGTGAAAAAGAGCCAAGAAGAGGTGCAAGCAAAGCTTGATCAGTTCATGGACGAAAAAATCGAGAATTTGGAAAAAGGCACGGAAAAGCTGAAAGAAGCGGTGAAAGAAAAAACGGACGAAATGATGGACAAAGCGGAAGCGAAATTGGATAAATCCGCGCAAAAACGTAAAACAGCGACAAGAAAAACGCCCGAAAAGAAAACGGAAAAAGCAGGAACAAAAGCAACAGCAAAACCTACCGCCGCGCAGGCATAAAAACCATGCATAATAAAAACGAACCTACTGTAAACTCGTACATGGTAGGCTCGTTTTTCTATTTTTATGCTCGATTGTATTTATCCAATTCCGATTTTAAATGCAAATTTTCCATACGCAAACGCTCGTTTTCTTCTTTCAAAGCTTGCGTTAAGCGATCGTACAAGGCATTGATTTCATTTTCCAAGCGTCTTTTTAAAAAATCGCGGTCGGGCAGACGCTTCATAGGCTCTATTTCCGCTTTTGCTTTGTCTTTCACCCAACGGGAAAGATCCTCTTTCAAGCCCATTTCCGTTGCGAGCTTTTGAATACGGGCAGGGTCTTTCTTTAACGTATTGCGATATTTATTCTGCAATCGAAGCATTAATTTATCATCGCCGTTTGAAAGATTAAAAATGGCACGCCGCACCGACATACCTTTACTTTTTTCCGCCAAAATGCTACGAAGCGCCGCATCGGCTTCTTCCTCGGTAAATTCCTTTATCTTTTCCACGGACAAGCTGCTCCCATCCAGCAGCTGCACGATGCGTTCGTCACCCTTTTCATTTTTCATTAAGGCATAATAGTAGTTGCGAACACTGCCCTTCGCCCTACCGTGTTTCATGCCATAGGTTTCGAAAAGATAAGTAAGCGTTTTTCCCTTTTGCTTCCCTTCCTTGATGTATTCCACCAAATTCCTTGCTTCCTCTTCCGTATAACCGTTGATTTTCGTCATAATCAGACCTCCGTCACATTTTATTTGCAGACAAATTATTAACGAATTTTTTCCCTTTTATACTTTTTTATTGAAAAAAAGAATATAGTAAATTATGAAAATCTATTTTTTATCCTCGCAACCCTGCGCTTTACGCTTTAACGGGGTCTATTTTGGTATCACCGATCATTTTGAACGCTTTGCAGAAGTTTCTTTAAGCGATAGGCTTTTTGTTGAATTTTCACCGCAAAACGCCAATCCGATTTGCTTTTTTTTAACGGAAGACATTCGTTTTTCTCCGCCAAAAGGCTGCGCCGTCTATCTTTTGCCAAATGCCATCGCTATTTACGCAAAAGAGTTCCAGCCAATCGATTATGCTTTAAAAATTATCGCACAAAAACGCTTTGCCGATAATCTCGTCACCGTTTTTCAACAAGGCCCTATTCAGCTCTCCCTGGAAACGGAAAAAGGCTTCTTCATCGCAACCCTGTCCCCTTCCTTTTCCGCTTGCGACATCGATTTTCACAACAATTTATTCTTGATAAAAGGGGAAAAACAGCTCGCAATCTATACAAAAACGGGAAAATGCGTCTTTTTGGAGGATATTGTAGAATATTCCATAGAAGAAAACACGCTCAACGCAACCCTGCCCCTATCCGATCGCTTAGGTCGACAAGCAAAATGCAGTTATTCCCTAACAGAGGACGGCTGTTATCAAACAGAATTTCTTTTACAGCAACGTCGCAATCAGGAGCAAAGTGATGAAAAGATAACGGACGAATTACTCCCCTATGCTTTTTTTGAAAGCGTGCTTATCGGCGCGGAATACAAAGCTTTTTTTAGCGATGAATTATTAAAAAATGCAGACAAGATTCGTTCTTTCCTCGGGGATTTCAAAGGCGTCACCTTGACGCAGGACAACAAAACTTGCGGCCTTATCTATCAAAAAGCACCTGATTTATACGAAATCACCTATTATACCGTGGAGTTAGAGCAAGGGAAAATCACCGACGTGCATAGGTAAAATTTCCCTCGTAAAAAAATTAGGTATTTTATGAAAAATATAGTGTACACAGTTGACTTTTTCGCGCTTTTTATTGTAAAATACCCATAGCAAATAATTAAAAAAGGAGAATTATCAGATATGCAGAAAACGATTTGCAAAAAGGTCTATGACACGGAAACTTCTACACTCATTAAAAAAGTAACGTTCGGCACGTTCGGTTCCCCCGACGGTTACGAAGAAACCCTCTACCAGACGGAAAGCGGCAATTTCTTCCTCTACACCAACGGCGGCGCTGAATCGAAATACAAGAAAGAAGACATTACAAGAATGAGCGCAGAAAAGAAAAATGCATGGCTTAAAGACCATGAATAATCCAATCTACGACAAACAAAAAAGACACGGCGTTTTATAAACGTCGTGTCTTTTTTATGCACTACTGAATAATTATCAATATTTGGTAACTTTCATAGATTGAATGACAATCGGGCTAACGGGAATTTTATACGTTGCCGTGTTTTCTCTATCGCCAAGAACCAAATCGTCTTGATCAACATCCCAAACGTATTCATTTACGAAATCCGATTCGTATTCATCAATTGCAGCAAGCAAAGCTTCTAAAACGGATACGCTGCCTTCTTCAAGCGTTGCAAACGTACAATGTGCGCTATCTGCCGTTTCCGTCTTGGAAAGGAAGATGCTGAATTGAGAAGTCGCGCTGTTGTATTCATACGATTTGTTGTCCGTTCTATCGCCTTTAGAACGAAGCACTGCCACTTCTTCCAAATCATCAAAATCCTTTTGCGTATATTGCATGGTCAACGAACCGAAAGATTGCTTCAATTCACCGCTTTCCACTTTAAAGCTGTTTGCGCCAAATTCGCCTTTCAACGTATACGTAGGCATTGCCTTATCGCTATCCACCCACACCGTGTGTTCAAAACCGTCATATTTAGAAACGATATCATAATACTGCTTATATACAAGACCGCCATTTTCCACGTTTGCATCATATTGATAAGCACCCGCATACATCTTATTTGCACCCTCGTCAAAGTTGTGTACACAAAGCCCATTATAATATTCATTTTCTACCAATTTAATGAAATGCTTCACCGTTGCAGGCGCCAATTCTCTGTATAATTTATATTCAAGCGTATAAACTTCCCCAGCGAATTCGATTTTCATTTCCACTTCGGGATTCTTGGTTTCGCAAGCCGTAAACATACCCATCGTTGCCGCCGTAGCCGCGAAAGCTAAAACCAAACTCGTCGCTTTTTTCATTTTCTTTCCCATGTTGATAATCTCCTTTACTTAGATTACATTTTATTCCACTTATATTTTAACGGTTATTTTGCAATCCGTCAAGTAGTTTTAAGATATTTTTCCCAGTTTTCACCTTCTCAATCTTATTTTTGAAAGATTTTAGCCATTTTATAAGTGCAACACCTGCTATTTTACTTTTTCTTGTCCATTTTCTCGAACATTTTACGATAAGGCATCAACATACCCTCATTCATTTTATTCCCCATCTTGGATAAAATTTTCTCGTTGGAAAGAAGCATGCCCACCAAATACATCTTCATAGAGGTAAGTTTTTTCTTCTGCGGGAAATCGTAAATGCCCTGCTTTTTATAAAATTTATGGTCCGCACGCATCATGCCGCGCATTTGATAAATCAAATCACGGAAAATTTTCATGCCGCCCACACCCCAGAAGTTTTGCGGCGCAACGTGCTTTGTTTCCAAAGCAAACGCAAGGCTCTTCGCCAAATCATCAATCTGCTTATCCGTGTCTTTTTCATCGGTCGCTACGCCCGAAAGAAAATTACCGCCCGTTTCGCTTCTCGCTTCTATCACAATGCGAAGATTGTTTTCCTTTGTATAATCCCCCGAAACAAGATACCCCACAGGCATACCCACCGTCACCGTTCGATGTCCATTACAGAAATTTCTATCGTCATACATTTTAAAGCGCACACCCATGGAATGGTCGCGCACGGTAAACGCATACACAATCGCATCCGCCGTTTGAATTTTCTCGCGAAGAAAACTGTCAAAGCCGTCCTTATATACGCACTTTTCCGAAACCGCGCAACGGAAACACCCCAAACAACCGCCTTTCAACGGATATTGGGAAATATTTACGATTCTCGTCTTATACGGAAATTGCGCTTGGAAACGAGCAATCATTGTCTGTAAATTCGCCGTTTCGTCCGTATTATCCGTAATAATTACAACGTCCTTTCCCTCTTTTTTATCTGCCAAATTTTCCAATACGAGGGTAGCAGGTACGCGTTGAGTTGCTTTTTGGCCTAATTTTTCCTCAACAAGCTCCCCTTCCACGTACACGCCTTCCTGCACAGACCATAAAAAGCGTTCGAAGAACTTTTCCGCATCCGCTTTGCCTTGTTCTTTCAATAAATCTTCCATATCCGCCGACAGACCGCGAATATAGCGCATGCCCATATCCAAAACGTTTTCTTCCACATATTTATGCGCCGTAACGTCGTAAAAATGCTTCGACGTTGTAATTTGCGTGGCGTATTTCCCCTGCACGTTCACTCCTGCGCTCTTCATGCAAGCGATAAAAGAATGTAATTGTGAGGGAGCTAAAAACGTATATACGGGATAGGAAAAAAGCACCGCATCCGCACTTTCCAAAAGATTTTTAGCTTCCGTAAAATCCTTTTCCAAAGCTTTGATTTTCGCACCTGCGTTGCATACACAAAATTCATGTTCGGGATATTTTCTCTGTAAATATAACACCGTTTGCAACGTAATGCTGTATTGCCCTTTAGGGCTACCGTTTATAACCGCTATTTTCATCTATTTCTTCGCGTAAATTCTTTCCGCGCTCCTTTATAGTATAATAAGATTATAGCATAAAAAACCGCGTTTGACAAGCTATTAACAAAAACCGTTTGGCGAATAAATCACTCGCCAAACGGTTTTCTTTTTTATGCCTCAATTTTGAGATTTCTGTGTTGCCTCGAATACAAAATCTTCTCTTGCGTCCTCATAATACGTTTTTACCGTAACATTCTCTAACGTTAAGCCGTTTATATATCTAAAATAAATCCCTTTTGCCGGTAATATTCTGCCATAAACGTAAACTTCGGGATAATCCTGCGCTTCTTCGGGAACTTCTTTTTTATATTCTTTTATCCCACCGTACAATTTCAAATGTACGTTTCGTAAAACGATATTTTCCAACGGACTTTCCCTTAACCCGCAAATATTACTCGTCATTTGCCATTCTTCCGTCTCTTTTGTTCCGTCGAAATTTTCCGCAATCCCAAACACTTTTGGATTTTGATAAAAATCCCCCGCCTTATAACTGAAATAATTCCAAGCTATTATTTCATAAGGCTCGTAAGGTCCGTCCGCAGTAAT
>SVHQ01000044.1 GCA_015055785.1 Clostridiales bacterium
AAAACGTATTTATCGAGGTCCTGCCCTTCCAAATCCGTTCTGTACAGATAACGGTGCATAGGGTAATTGCCCGCATTTTGAAGGACGGGAACAAGCTCGTTCGTGCGCGCGGCTTCAACGGTTTTGCCAAGCATACAACCGCAGGTCCTGCCCATCCACGCCCCGTGAATTTTGTCTTCCAAACCCTTTTTATCATAGCTGTAAACGCGGTTGGCATTTTTACGCAGCGCCTTGATTTTGTCAAGCTCGGACGGCTCCGTGTACGGATACCCTTCTTTTTGCTTTGCCGAAACCACGATATCGAACAAAACGTCGCCCAGCTTTTTCTTGATTTCGCCCTTGGGCAGGCGGGACGCCGCGTAAAAAATCTCTTTGTAACGCTCCACGTCCAAACCTTCGGCAAGCGACTGCTCATATTCTATCGTTAAATCGGCGGGGTAAAATTCCCAATCCTGAATATTTTGATATTGCGGTTTTATCGGACGAAATTTACCCATTTCTTCGACGACGCGGTTGTCGTTGCCCAAAATCAGCGCGTCTAACGACACGTCGAAATATTTGGAAATCGCAATGATTTTGTCCAAATCGGGAGTCGAAAGCCCGCTTTCCCACTTTTGCACCGCTTGCTGTGATACGCCGAAGACTTCTGAAAATTGCGCCTGCGTCAATTTTGCTTCGTTCCTGAGTCTGTTAATGATACGCCCTATTTCCATAATAGCCCCCGTAAAAAATTGCTTTTTTCTATTATATTTGCCTTCCCGTAAAAAATCAAGCGTTTCCTATTTGTTTTATATACAACCGCAGGTTGTTATGCGATTTGCTGCCATCCACGCGCAAAAACGCACCCCGCCAAGGGGTGCGTTCGCGTGTGTTGTATGACTTATCCTGACCCTTTATGGTTTTGAGTTTGAACTTGAACCCAACCAACCATGCAAGATATTAAAATCCGTATCCAGCAGGGCTATAATACGCCATATTCGTTTGTCTTACGTCTAAACGGCCAAAGCAAGCCACTACGGGTACGTCGGAAATAACGTGGATTGCATATTGTCCATAAGGAATTTGATACCCCTCTTTGCCGATAGGCTTATCTAAACGCAAGCAAGTCGTGCGTTCTGCGTTTAAATCAATCGTAATATTGTCATAGGGCGGTTTATCTTCAAACAAGATTTTAATGCGAATTTTTGCGTCCTTCTTGGAAACATTGGTAATCATCAACGCTTCATGACCAGGAAAGTCGGGATTATCCCCCTTGGGAGGCAAATCACCATCACAAAAAACCCAATTCTTTTTGCCGTATTCCATAATTTATTTCTCCTTTAATTTTTATTTTACATAATTGAATAATTCTTCTTCAAATTCAGGACACAAGGGTTCCGCGCCGTTTTCCGTAATTACGTAGCAGGTTTCCACACGCAAACCGTGAAGCGTAGGATGCCCGAAGAAAGATACGTCTACGTTGACAATCATGTTCTTTTCCAACGCGTCGTCGCTGTTCGGTCCAAAGAAAGGTGCTTCCGCTTCCATAAGCCCCATCGTATGCGCGAAAGGACATACCAAATACTTCAAATAACCGCCCTTGTCGTAAAGCTCTCTGCCCACCTTGTCAATTTCTCTACCCGTGTTGCCGATTTTCAGCATACTCTTGGTGAGCTTCATAACCTCAATCATATCGATGAGGCACTTTCTCTGCTCGGGAGTATATTCGCCGCTTACGGGGACGGTATGGCCGAACGTACCCGCATAGCCGTTGATGCGGGGCGCAATACCGAGCATTACCATTTCGCCGTTTTCCATAACCTTATTCGTTGCCGTAGGAACGACTGCGTTAGAACGGATACCGCTGCCGACAATCGTTCTGTATGCAAAGCTGTCCGCACCGTTTTCACGGCAAACCGCTTCACCCGCAGCCGCAACTTCGTATTCCTTATTGCCAGCCTTGACCTTTGCCGCCATTGCCTTATACGCCTTGCAAGCAAGCTGCGTAGCTTGACGCGCTTGTTCTACTTCCCAATCGCTCTTGACGTAACGGAATTTAAGGTAATCGTCCGTCAAATCTACAATTTCGCAGCCCTCAAAGCCTGCAACCAAATCCTGATGTACCGCGTAAGGCATATCCGTCGTGCCGACAAGCCCTACTCTCTTTACGGGGAATTTTTGGGAAAGCTCCGCAAACAAATCGCTAAAGCTAATGATGGTCGCCAAAGGATATTCTTCATCGGGAACCATGAATACGGGGAAACAACGAACGTCTGTGATTGCCGAGTCTTGCTTTGCGAAAGGTTCGCTTTCAGGTCCGCCGAGAAGCATCGTCGTTCCATCGCGGCCTACCAAAACCGCGCCCTTTTCAAACTGACCGCACCAGCCTGTCAAATACCAACCGTTTGCCACGTTCAATTCATCAAAATAGATAATTGCAATGTCTACGTCCTTCTCATTAAGAAGCTTCACCACTTTTGCAACTCTGTTTTCCGTTTCCTGTTTGTTGTAATAAGCCATTTTATATATCTCCTATTTTTTATTATTTCCTTTTTGTTTTAAGCTTCCCATTCAAAATCTTCAAGCGGGAACATCGGACGTACAATCCGTTGCAAATTCAAACGCGCTAACTCTACACAACTTGCGCCGTCGGAAAGAGCAAATAATTCCCTATCCGCATAAGGTTTAAGTTCTGTAAACAAATATCCAAGCTTTACCACCACGATTTCATAGGAAAGTAAATCTACGTTTGCCTTATCAAAATTACCTTTCTCAATAAACGCACTGCGAAGCTCTGTAAAAATAGCGTCTACGTTGCCAATCGATACGGTCAAACTTCTACCGATAATCTCTTTCGTCCACCCGAGAATTTCACCATGCGCTTTTACGGTTGCTTTTGCGCCGTTTAAAATAGGCAAGACAACTTCTTTCCCGTCGGATACAGTCCAAAAATCTTCTACAATATTTTGATTCGTAACACCGGCAACACACGTTTTTTTGGTGGGCTTTGCCTTTACAAGCAATTCCAGCAGTCCAAGCGTATCCCCTTCCGCGCCCGCCGTTGTATTGTCGCCGCTATCGGTTATGAAAATACGCTTTTCTTTGCCCGCAATCGCACGTTTTACACATTCCTCGGGCAATTCCGCTTCACAAAGAAACTTATAGTCCCTGCGCGTCGCCCACAGTTTATTCGCCAAGTCTTTGGCAATGCTTTCGGCGCGCGCTTTCGTCGTCGCGCAAACGACCGTGGACGCGCTTGTGTTCGGCGCGTCTATCCAACAATGCCCCAAAAACAAGTTTGCCGTGAAAACGTCTTCTTGTTTTTCAAGCGAAAACGTTTCTTCAATTAAGCTCTTTAACGGCTCGTAAGCGGTCTGCAAGGTATCGTTTTTCAAGAGGAACGGAACGCGACACATATACGCCTGCGGTTGAATATTATTCTTTAAGCAATAACACAAGGCTTTTGCCGCGCGCTCTTGACATTCCTTTTGGTCAATATGCGGAACAGTTTTAAAACCGCTGATGATGTTCGCATACGTGGGTAGCTCGTCCGTGATGTTTGCGTGTGCGTCCAAAGATAAAGCGATTAGGCAATCCTTGCTGACAATTTCACGAATTTTCTTCAATAAATACAGCTCGCCGCTGCCGATTTCTTCCACTTCCATACTGCCGTGGAAGAAGATATATACGCCCGCCGCGTCGGG
Source organism: Clostridiales bacterium (assembly GCA_015055785.1). The sequence continues at coordinate 3,684 of SVHQ01000044.1, forward strand.
GTTTTGGCGTACCGTTTCCAAAATTTGATTCGCGTAATAATGATAGGTAGCAAGCTCTACCGTGGCAGACGGCAAAGCCACCGCATAAACGGACGGAATAACTTCAAAGCCCTCTTTTTCAAAAATTTCTTTTACGATCAACTTTTTGAAAATGTCTTCGCCTTTGAAATATTCAAAATCCGATTTTTGCGGATGCAATTTTGCTTTACTATTCGATTCACATTGAAAAGAAGCAACCACAATTTTCATATTACACGCCTCCGTCATCGATGCCTTATATATAAGGTCTCCATAATTATATCATCACCCCCCATACTTTTCAAGGTAAAAAATTATACTAAAATGGTAAAAAAAGAAACAAGATTTCACCACTATTTATTTTTTACTCTATCGTGAAAATTCTTGCAAAAAAAAAGCGGTTATGCTATACTAAATTTGGAGAATTTACTATGAAACGATATTTTAACCATCAGGTCAATAAAGCCATTGTCATACAAAATTTGATTACAATCGAATCCTTGGACGCAACCAAAGATTTTACTTATCCCGAAGAAACGCACACGTTTTATGAATTTGTTTACGTGGATAGTGGAAGCATCCATTGTCATTTGGAAGAAAAGGATATAGAGCTTGTACAAGGCGATTTTTTACTAATTCCGCCTCATAATCGACACTTTTATTATAATACTGAAAATTTTAGCGCCGCCTTGTTTATTGTTTGCTTCCGTTGCAGTTCGGAAATTTTATCTATTTTGGAACAAAAAATTGCGCTGTCAAAAGAATTAAAATTACTGCTTGCGGACATCGTACAGGAATCCAAAAATGCTTTTCAATTCCCCTTTAACCGTAAACTAAAACCGCTAAACAATCCTTTATACGCCTCTCAGCAATTAGTCGAAAATAATATCGAAAAGCTGTTAATCCATTTGGTTCGCAATGAAACCAATCAAAATGAGTCGATTAAATTCGTTATGGACAGCATAGAAAAAGAACACAACCTGATTGATGATATTCTTACTCTTTTAAACAACCATCTTTATTCGAGGATTACGTTAGAATACATCAGTCAGCAAACGTATTATAGTAAGGCTTACTTAAACAATATTTTCAATAGGCATATGGGTACGTCCATTATGCAATATTATAATCATTTAAAAATAAAGGAAGCAAAAAAAATGTTACGCAACGAGCAATCTCCCTCGTCAATCGCACTTCAACTAGGTTTTGAAAGCGCAACCTATTTCACAAAAGCATTCAAAAAACAAACAGGACTGACTCCTTCCGCATATAAAAAGCAAATCCTGAAATAAACTTTTTAGGCTGACAGCCTACCGTCACTTTTATACTTTAAAAGCTAAAAAACCCCGACAAATTTCTTATCGAAACTTGTCGGGGTTTGCCGTTGGTGCGGATGAAGGGTATCTGCCGTTTCCGCTGCGCGGAGCCTCGGCAGGGCTTCCTCGCTCGTCAATATTCGCATTCTATCCAACAAACACACTTCTCGCTCGTCGCGTGAACCCATAATACATTATGTTTCTGCGTGCTTCCCTTCATCCGCACCACGCAAAAATGCACCCCAAAGGGGTGCGCCTGCGTGTCCGTTACGAACGATTATGCTATAAATCAGGTTTTAGTACTGATTTGAACTCAACGGGTTATTTGTTCCTAAATAAATCCTTAAATTCTTTCACCAACTTTTGGTCAGCAACTGAACCCGAAATCACACGGAAATCTTCCTTTTTAATTTCTATAACAGGCTGAATATATTATTGTCTCACATTCCCTCTTTTTATCACTTAAAATAGTGGTGAAATCGAACCTATAAGACGCACCTGAACGCCTTATTTTAAAGGCGTTCAGGACTGTGCGACAACCCTTTTTCCACCCGATTTTTATTTATTTTTCAGTGTTTAGCCCCCCCAATTTTTCACTTTAACCCGTACAAGGACGCAAATTCTTAAAGTAAATCGCTGTAAGCCTTTATTTTCAAAGCTTACAGCGATTTCCAGTTCCCATCAAAAAGAATCATCCAATTATACAAGCAGCAACGTTTGTGATGTCAAATGCTCATTCCTTGTTTTTATAATAAGCTTATGTCCTTGACGCTCGTACTTTACGTAACGTCTCCCTCCGCTTTTACGGTTAATTGCATATATTTGAGTGAACTTCACATTCTGCAATTCAAGTTCCGTCGCTTCAAAATCCTCTTCCGTACTATTTATAATGATCAACACTTTTTTATTGTGCTGTTTATATAAATACACATACACGCCTGCATGATTCGTAAGGACGAGTTCTACACCGCTCTTCCGCAAAAACGTTTTCAAAAGCGTCGTTCGCAGGTCGTGATACTGCTCGAAATACATACCGTTGATGACGTACGGAATCACGAAATAATTTCCACCATCCATATCGCCTACGCCGATCTTATTATCCAAATAATCGTACACAAACGACTGCGCGCCGCTTTCATCTTTATACGAAATTTTAACGTAGTCGCCTGCTTTCCCAAACGCCGTCACTCGATAGCCTTTCTTGTCATTAATCAATATACCGTCTTTGACCTGTTCATAGCTATGTACGTTATGTTCGCCTATATAGGTTTCATACTTGGTTGCTCCAATCAAGAAACCAAGTCCTCGATCGATAAGAATCCGCACTGCGCCGCCGTCCACAATAACAAAATTATTTTCAAACAAATCGATAAGCTGTTCTTTTGTAAAATTATAGGTATTCCCGCCACCCAAAGCCACGATTTTATTTCTAAAACGCTTTTTTGTCGACGGTTTACAGCTTAATCCTATTGAAGTTAAGTAAGCGTTAAAAATAGATTCGTCTGGATACAAATCGTCAAACTTATTGATTTTTGCGCTGCGTTTATACGCCGTTTTTTCATCAATAGGAAGAATGATTCCTTCCAACGTTTCATATTTTAATCCTAACATCATTACGCCGTTTAAGTAAGGTGTAATTTCTTTTACCGCTTCGCCGTAACGAAAACTCGGCACAATCCCGTTCCCCACGAAATCGTAAATATCGTAAGTCATACCTTCGATACAAAGCGGAATTGCCGATTCAAGCTGAAATTGTAAAAATCTTGCGTCTTTCGTAAATGTACTAAACGAGCCGTTTTCAAGCTCGGGATAAACGACTGTGTTTTTAGGCAACAGCGCGCGACAATGGAAAGACCCGCGGTTAAATTCCACGTAATATCTCTTTGCGGAATATTCATCGTAGCACGGCAAATGCAATCTGTTAATCATAGGCCCGCCTGCGGCAAGCCCTTTATGCAACCTATGCCAATCTCTACCCTCTAAGGCGTGTTTTTCGTGCATAGAGGACATCAACCCTACTTTCGTTCCAAGACCAAGTTCTGCAACCGCTTGACCAATATCCTCGGCAAGATTTGCCATACATTCTCTATTTACGTCGAGCCAAGCCTTCTTCACCCGTTTTTCAGGTTGTTTGCGGAACAACCTGTCCGTAAATTCTTCACGAGTATATTTTGTTCCCAAACGCTCGTTATATTTTTGCATATGCAAATGGCAAAAACATCCGCCAAATTTTAAATCGCCGTGATTATGCAAACGGAAATCGTCTTCGACCCAAACGGTATCGGGATCAAGCTCTTTAATAATATATTGATAAAATTCAAAGAAATATTTTTTCCAGTTTTCACACAGCGGACAAGCGACCATCTCGCACCTGCCCCCATCGTAATCCACCTGCGTGGTAAAATTTTGTCCCTTTTTCAAAGGTCTGCAACGGTCAAGGTGTCCAATCTCAATCCAAGGATTTAAGCTAACTGTAATTCCCTTTTCCACCAAAGCTTCTTTTGCTTTTTTCATCGTTTCGAGCCACGGCTTTGCTTCCTCAATCGTCATATGTCCAACGTTGTACTCTTCCGCATTTATGAAAAGCATCACATTTTTGAAGCCATATTTCACGCAATAATCCACAACCTCGGCAATACGTTCATCTTCATAATGCTTCGGCGGAAATTGTATCCTCAAACAATGCAAAAATTTTTTACGCATTTTGATCCCCTTTTTTCATCTTTTCTCTATCCAATCGCAAATAACCAACTAAAATAGAACCCAAGCTAATAACCTCGCAAAAAATCGCCCCTATTGACAGGGAAATTAAATTGTACACAAGCCATGACGGAGAGCTTACCAACCCCAATAACCGAGTAACTTTTGGGGTTCGGCTGCGAAAAGCAAAGGTTGTCGCTGTCATACCAATCAAAGGCAAACTTTCAATCATTGCGTTCCAAATGTCAAATTGTTTATTAAAGACGGTAAAAGTCAAAATATACGACGCTACATAGATGGCAATAAACCCGATAAGCCACAAAACGTGCTCTGTTTTCAGCTTGTCTTTATACAAAAAAACAATCGCCCGGATAACGCCAATCGCGTTTAACAAGCCACCCATATACGCGTTTAACATAAAAAAATGCACAGTAAATAGAACCGAGCCCAACAACTGCAAAGCAATAATTCCTCTTTGCTGTTTTTGTTGATACGAGCAAATATTAAACACCATGGCAACAATGCCAATTATCTGCGCAACAACCTTCACAAATTGCTTGCCTCCTACCAAGATAAATATATTTTTAAATATTATACCATACATTTAAACATTTTCAATATGGTTTTTTTACTTTTTTATAAATTGCAGCCACACTTGAAAGGTGTCAATTTTTTTAGACAGCTAGACCACTGCCACCTTTTTTGCTTAGTATAAGCAATTTATATAGATAGGAAAAATCGACAAATCTCTTGTCGAAATTTGTCGATTTACTGGTGCGGATGAAGGGACTTGAACCCATACGGAGTTACCCACAGGAACCTGAAACCTGCGCGTCTGCCAATTTCGCCACATCCGCGTATCTTGGAAAATTACGTCAAAGTAACGCAATTTCCTTCTTTTGTATTGCTCCGTTCACTTGCTCTATCCACCAGGCTTTTCCGCCGCTCGATACGCTTCCAACGATTTCGCCGTCCTCTATAACAAGCGCGGCGTCGTCTTCGATCCCGTAAGCACAGCCCAAATTATAACACACTATTTTGTCAAAGTCAAGCATTCTCGCATTATAATGGGGAGAAATTTTGCCCTTTATCCAATTTAAACCCTCGAACATTGCGTACTTATCCCCCTCCCCAAGCGCCGCCGTCGAATCGGTATAAATGTCCGAAAACCAACAGATTGCGCCCGCCGAGAGTCCCGCAATAATCACGCCCCGTTCGTATGCCTCTTTAATAAGGGGCAACAAACCGGACTGTTTCCAATGCTCTATCATAAACACGGTGTCGCCGCCGCCGACGTATATCATATCCGCCTTTTCAAATTTGGCGCGCATTTTTTCCATATCCGGCTCTTTAAACACCGTCAAAGCAACGTCCGTTTTGATGTTAAATACCCCCGTATACACCTTGTGAAAGGTATTGTAATAGGGCATATAATCATGGCTGGCGGTGGGGATAAACAGCGCGTTTGCTCTGTTCTCCCCTGCGTGCTCTTTCGCAAGCTTTGCGATATATTCGTCGATTTTCATCGTCGTTCTTTCACGGAGTTCTCCCCCACCGATAGCTATGATTTTTTTCATTTTTTTAGTCCTTTTACCGCTTTGCGCTTACGCGTTGATGATTTTATCGATTTTTGCAATCGTGGAATTCAAGCTGTCAATCGCCGCCTTTAAACTTGTCTCCAATTCCTCGTCGGCAAATATCCTTGCTCGGAATCCTTTGCAAGCGACGTCGCCAAGCCGTCTAAACCGCTGGCAATGCCATCGAAAACAATGTCGCGTTTATTTTCTACGATTTGATAGGAAAGCCAAGCCGCATTCGATACCAACGCGCTGAGTCTATGCAATCTCGTTGCGCCCAAAAGCTTTTGCGCGTTATCGCCCATTGCAAGAGATTCTTCGGCATATTTTTTCGCTTTCATACATGCCTTTTTAACGCTTATCGGGCGCATTTGACGTTTGGTACGACGATTCAAAAAGCCCATCGCTACAAGAGCAACCAAAATGATTCCCCCGCAAACGCCGTAAGCCAACAATAATTTTGCCGTATTATCCGAAACCGCTAACAAATATGCGCTCATCATGCTTGCACCTCCTCGTCTACCTTACGTACGTGTACGTCCAACTGATTGAACGGAATTTCAATGCCGTTTTCATCAAGTAACTTCAAAAGCCCTTCCAAGAGGTCAAAACGCACGTTCCAATAATCGGCTGCGTCTACCCATACGCGAAGAGTGAAATCGAGCGAGCTTGCACCCCATTCCGTCAAGCGGAAGAAGTGCGCGGGTTCTTTTTTGACGCGTTCGTCCTTGGCAACGTATTCGTTAACGAGCTCTTTTACCTTATCCACGTCCGTACCGTATGCAACCGAAACAGCAATATCCAAACGGCGCGCGGGCATTTTGCTGTAATTGATAATCGTCGAACCAAACACCGTATTGTTGGGGATAACGACCGTCAAATTGTCAGGCGTAACCAATTTTACGCTGAACAGCTTGATTTCCTTTACCGTACCGCTCGTCCCATTGATATCCACGAAATCTCCCGCCTGAAAAGGCTTTGTGAAGATAAGCAAAATGCCGTTTGCCAAGCTGGCAAGCGTGTTCTGCAAGCCCAAAGCAATGGCGAGCATAATGGACGAAAGCGACGCGATAATCCCCGTCGTCGAAAAGCCGAGCGATGAGATGAAGACGACGATGAGTATCAAATACGCAATCAACGCCACGATGGAAGTGATGAACGATGCCGCCGAATTGTCGATTTTTCTGCTCTTCGTCGAGTTCTTTTTCACCAACTTCTTGATGATGGAAACGATGAGCAAACCAAGTACGAAAACAACCAACGCTTTCGCAATTACAAGCCCATAACCGCCCAGAAAGCCTTTTGCCCATGATTTGATCTGTTTCCAGAACGTACCAAGGGACCCTGCCATAAGCAAGTTTGTCATAGTTTTTTGTCTCCTTATATATTATTATTTTCTTATTTGCTATATTTTTCTTCGATGGCTTTGATTTTTGCCA
>SVHQ01000045.1 GCA_015055785.1 Clostridiales bacterium
CCGATTCGCGTCATATCCATACAAAAATCCTCACCAAGCAGTGCGCCGTACGTGCCGCCCAAATGCGCGGATATATTCGGAAAATATCTTCGACAAACCGCTACACCTTGCATAAACAAGGTTTTTTGCCTCTCTGCACGTTCACGTGTATATTCGTACAAATGTGAATATATGCCTTCGACGCGCACGTAGGGATTGCCTTGAAAATATTTACAAACCTTTCCCAGCATAGAAAGATTCATGCCGTAGCGGTTCATTCCCGTATTTATTTTTAAATGTACTCTTATTGACAAACGCAAGCGATAGCAAGAAGTGGCAATCAGCCGCGCCGTCCACAAATCGGGAACGGTGGCAATAAAACCGTTTATAATCATTGCCGCCGCCTCTTGCTCGTCCAAGGGTGGGGTGAAAATCAAAACGTCCTTACCGCAAGCCGCCGTTCGAATCGCCACAGCTTCTGAAATCAAAGCCACAGCAAAACAGTCGGCTACCCCCTCCAATGCATTGACCACTTCCTCAGCCCCATGGCCGTAAGCGTTTGCTTTCACCACGGCACATAAGCGTTTGCCCGTTATCGCCGAAAATTTTTCGGCGTTTCTACGTATGTTTCCTAAATGGATTTTTGCGATTACTTTTTGCACGCTTTATCCTATGCAAATAATCCGCAAAAGGTTCCTTTTATTTATTCTCCAAAGATGATGCGGTGACAGTTATCACACTCAATGACGCCGCCGCCCGTCAATTTACTCCGCGCCGCAATAGGCGGTTCCATACTGCAATAAGGACAGCGATTGCCGACCAATTGCCCTACAACGGGGAATACACGCTCCTTTCTCTTCGTTTGATATACTTCAAGCATTTTTTCAGGCACGTCCTTGGCAATCTTGGCAAGTTCTGCTTCGATTTCCTTGCGTTCCGCCTCTCTCGATGCTTTCACGGCTTTATATTTTTCGGATACTTCCGCGTATTGCTTCTGCGCGGAAATTACCTGCTTTTTCAATTTTTGGTACTCGGCGTCCGTTTCTTTAATCGCCGTTGTCAACGTGTTCAATTCGGCTTTGAGCTTCTTCAATTTATCCACGATAGACTGCGCTTTCTTCTTATAAAAAGCAATGTCCGCGCCGCCGTTTACCAATTCGTCGAGGTGTTCGAAATCCTTCAACGTTTCTTCCGTTGCTTCGTATTTTTTCACCAGCTCGTCAGTCTGCGTCTTGAGCGAAGTTGCTTTTGCTTCCAAAGAATCCAATTTTTCAGGTGCCGTTTCTAAAAACTTCTTCACCTTTACGTATTCCTTTCTCTCGTCACAGCCTGCGATGTCACGCTCGATTTTATAGAGCTTGGTATCGACTTCTTGATAATGTAAAATTGCTTGTAAATTTGCCATAATATAACTCCCTCCCGTTACAACAGATTTTCGTCCGTATGATATACACACGGCAGTTCCACCTGCGCACGGATTTTTTCATAATATTCTTTCATGCCGTAATTCTCCGACGCGTAATGCGTTAAAATAATCACTGCCATACCCATTTCTATCGCCATTGTCAAAACATGATGCTTGAAATCGGAAGAAATAATTACTTGCGCGCCCTCTCTTTTCGCAAAGAGCACCGCCCCTTCGTCCGCGCCTGCGCCGCAAAAGCTCGCCACGCGGTCGATTTGCTTCTCGCCGTCGCCATATACGATAATGCGATTGGTTTCAAATGTATTTTTCAGCTCGGACACGAGCGCGCCAAGCTTTGTTTCCTGCACGTTATAAGCTCTGCCATAACCACCGTCTGCAATGGGATGCATTAAGGAAAGGTTTCGAGAAAACACCCCTTCCTGCGGATTCGTTTTCATCGCGCTTTCCCAAATCCCTGTGGCAAGGCTTTCATCAATACCGCCCACCGCGCAATCCAAATTCAAATGCATGGAAATTACGGAAATGCCCGCACGAAGACATTTCACCATCTTACGTTCGGTTAAATCGTCCGCGTCAATGCGTGCGTGATTGATTTTCCCGTACATGGCAGGATGATGTGTGATAATCAAATTCGCACCCATACCAATCGCTTTGTTGATTGCCGCAAAGCTTAAATCCAACGTGAAAAGTATACCGCGAATATCATCGCCCGTATCCACAAGCACACCGCTGTTGTCATAACCGTTACAAGCGGCGCAGTATGCATCGCTTAAACTTTTCGGCGCGAGCTCGTTCGCTATTTTATAAACGTCATTTAATTTCACCGCTCAACACTCCTTGCAACCGTTCTTTTTTCTTTTCAAGTGCCTCACGGCTGCTTTGCTGTAAATTCGGCTGCTGCAAATATTTGTCTGTGTTTTTCAATTGTTTCTGTATCCGTTTTACAAAAGCTTCGGGCATTTTTTCAAGATTTTCTTTGCCAAATTCATACTCGGCATCCGAATAAACTCGTACCTGCCCCCCTCGTTTTACTTTTCCGCCCACGATAACGTCGTAAAACTTGCCGTCCTCGAACGTGAAGTCGCGCTCGATATCCCCATCGTTTTCGAGAAGATATCTCCTGAGCTTTTCCGCATCGTGCATGGGTTGAAAAACAAAACGTTTGGGCATAAAACCGTATTTTTTATCCGATAAGATATCGACGATTTCACTGCCGCCCATGCCCGCAATCAAGACTTCTTCCGTATCCGAGGGTACGCCGTAAAAACCGTCGCCAAGCACGGAAACCGCTCTACCGTCGGCGATATATTCCGCCAAAAGCGTTTCGGCTTTGGCAAGACTGCCTTTGCTGATATCGGAAAGAATTGCCTTTTCGCACAAACGGTTTTTTAACATGTATTCCGAACAATAGCCGTGATCGCACCCCACGTCCGCAAACGTTTTTGCTTTTTCCAATAAGGAACAAAGCACTTCAATGCGTTTACTGTAACCCATTAGTCAAGAAAATCCTTTAACTTCTTACTACGCGAAGGATGACGAAGTTTCCTAAGCGCTTTGGCTTCAATCTGACGAATACGTTCACGGGTAACGTTAAATTCCTTGCCCACTTCTTCAAGCGTACGGGGTTTGCCATCGTCGATGCCGTAACGAAGACGCAACACCTTTTCTTCTCTCGGCGTCAACGTATCTAACACACCCAAAAGCTGTTCTTTGAGCATGGTAAATGCCACGGAATCGCTGGGCGTCGTCGTCTTTTCGTCCTCGATAAAATCGCCCAAATGACTGTCTTCTTCTTCACCAATCGGCGTTTCCAACGATACGGGGTCTTGCGCGATTTTTTGAATTTCTCGTACACGTTCTTCCGTTACGCCCATCTTTTCTGCAATTTCACTGGGCGTGGGTTCACGGCCAAGTTCCTGCAAAAGAACACGCTGTACTCTCGTTAACTTATTAATCGTTTCCACCATATGCACGGGAATACGAATGGTGCGCGCCTGATCGGCAATCGCACGCGTAATCGATTGACGAATCCACCACGTAGCGTACGTGGAGAATTTGAAACCCTTTTGATAATCGAATTTTTCAACCGCTTTCATCAAGCCAAGGTTGCCTTCCTGTATCAAATCCAAGAAAAGCATACCTCTACCCACGTAACGTTTTGCGATGGAAACCACCAAACGCAAGTTGGCTTCGGAAAGACGCTTTTTCGCCGCAACGTCATCTTCTTGCATACGTTTTGCCAATTCCACTTCTTCTTCCGCGGAAAGCAAAGGCACACGGCCGATGTCTTTCAAATACATCTTCACTGGATCGTCCAGACCGATATCCGACAAAGCTTGTTCGAATAATTCTTTGTCACGCTGGTCTTCATCCACTACTTGTATCCCAGCTTCGCTAAGTGCCTTATAGACAAAATCCATTTGATTGGCATTTGTGTCGTATTTTTCCATGATGTCGCAAAGTGCGTTCGTGGAAATGCTACCTTTCTTGCCATAGTTGCCGATAATGCCCGTTACAATTTCATTGAGTTGTTGCTCGGATATATTCACCTTTTTATCCTCCGTTTATACCGAAACAGTTGTCTGTTTTCTTCCTTGTTTATTTTTTAATTTTTCTTCAGCGCATTTTTGCGCTTGATGCAATCGCCTAACTGTTTTGCTATTTCTTTCCGTTTCTCTTCGTCCGTTGCTTCGGCATATTCTTTATTATACCGCGCGATTTCCCTTTCAATCGCCTCCAACTTCAACGTCTTTACACTGTCCGCAAAGAAACGTTCTGCAATTTCGCCCGTTAATTTTTCTCCGTAATTTAAATCGAGTATCTCATTTAATTCCGTACAATTCTCGTCTAATACTTCAAACAATTCGCTCGGGCGTATTCGTTCACCCTTTTCCTCTCTGTCCAAAATATACCGCGCAATTACGATATGTGTTTCATCACCAAGCGGAAGTCCGTTTAAATCCAAAGACTTCGCGTACGGTGCGGAAAAAAGTTTCGCCGCCAAGATAAACCGCAATGCCTTTCGCTGTTTGTCCGTGCCCGCCGCCGTTTCCGCAAAACGTTCCTGCGGCAAAGTCACTTCCTGCTTTTGCGGCGGTTCTTTCGCGGTGTTTTGTAAATCGCGCTCTAAGGAATGATAGGTGATGCCCGTTTTATCGCGGAGCTTTTTCAAAAGCTCTTCCTTGACACTCTCACTCTCACCCGTAGCGACAATCTGCAAAGCTTCTTTAACAAACCGTCTTTTTTCTTCCGTTCGCGTTAAATCGTATTTGCGTTCCAACGCATGAATTTTATAATCGATAAGCGGCATCGCGCTATCCAAACATTTTTGATAGGCTTCCCTGCCTTGCTTTGCTACGTCGTCGGGGTCCAAGCCCTCTGGCATCGGCACAACGTGCACGTGCAACGATTCTTCGTTTAAAATTTCCAAGCCGCGCAAATCGGCTTTTTGTCCCGCAAAGTCGCCGTCGTAACTGATATACACATTTTCCGTATAACGTTTGACAAGCCGCGCTTGTTCTTTGGTCAACGAGGTACCCATGGACGCGACGACGTTCTTAAATCCTGCCTGATAGAGAGAAATCGTGTCCATATACCCCTCTACGATAATCACGTCTTTAATCGTCTGTTCGCGTTTGAGCTTTTTCAAAAGATTGACGTTGTACAAGGTCTTTTTCTTATTGAAAAGCATGGTGTCACGCGTGTTGAGGTATTTCCCAAAATCCGATTGCTCGAGTCGTCTGCCGCCAAAAGCGATTACCTCGTCAAAGGCGTTGATAATTGGGAAAATCAAGCGTTTGGCTAAACCGTCCACCAATTTCCCATTCTTGGCTTCGGACACCGCGCCGCTGTCTAATAAATCCTGCCTTGTATAGCCTTTATCCTGTAAATATTCAGGCAAAGAATAGAAATCCAACGATGCCCCAAGCCCGAATTTTTTTACCGTTGTGGGCGATAGACCGCGTTTGGAAATGTACTGCAAATGTACGTCTGCACGCGAATCGCCGCTGTATAAATTCCCCAAATAGAACCGCGCTGAATCAAGCATAATTGATGCAAGCGTATCCCGTTTCTTCTTCATCTCTTGCGCTTTTTCCGTATCGAAATTGTTTTCCGGAACGGTCATTTTTGCACGCGCCGCCAAGATTCGCACCGCACCCATAAAGTCAGTGGATTCTATTTCACGAACAAAGCGCAACACGTCACCCGACACACCGCAACCAAAACAGTGATAAAACTGCTCCGATTCGTTCACGGCAAACGACGGCGTTTTTTCGTGGTGAAAGGGACAGCACGCCCAATGGTTTCCACCCTTTCGATCTAACGCGACGTAACTGCGAATGACCTCCACTATATCGTTTTTATCTTTGAGCGCACGAAGAAATTCTTGAAACTCTTGATCGCGCTCTTTGTTTTGGCTCACGAAATCACACCTCCAATTGAAAAGGTTGCGGGAATGAACAGACTTTCAAATACGCCGATAGCGTAACGGTCGGTCATGCCCGAAATATAATCGCATACTACGCGTTCCTTTCCGTCTTTTTCAAGTAGTTTTAAATAGGGTTTGGGCAGCTTGTCCACGTGCGACATGAAGTAGGCAAACATTTGCGAAAGCATACGCTCGGCACGCTCTTGCATGGAAATATTCGCAGGAATATACACCCTTTCAAACATGAAATCGCGAAGTTCGTTCGTCGCTTGCATCACTTCCTCCGACATCGTCACCGTGTCCTTACCATAAGACTGTTGGTAAATATCCTTAATCGCCGTATGAATACGCACTTTCGTTTTATCGCCAAGTATTTTAACGGCGTTTTGCGGAAGATCTTGTTCCTTTAATACGCCTGCGCGAATCGCGTCCTCAATGTCGTGATTGATATAGGCAATGCGATCTGCCAGCGACACTGCCATGCCTTCGAGCGTGAACGGCGTACCGCTGCTTTTATGATGCAAAATTCCATCACGCACTTCCTCGGTGAGGTTTAACCCCCTGCCGCCCTTTTCAATCACGTCCACCACGCGAATGGATTGTTCGTTATGCCAAAAACCGCACGTTGACATTTGCGATAAGAGTTTTTCACCGACGTGACCAAATGGAGTATGCCCTAAATCGTGCCCAAGCGCAATCGCTTCCGCCAAATCCTCGTTCAAGGAAAGGGTGCGCGCAATCGAACGAGCTATTTGTGATACGTCAAGCGTGTGGGTCAAACGGGTGATGTAATGGTCCCCCTCGGGAGCAAAAAACACCTGCGTTTTGTTTTTTAAACGCTTAAACGAATTGCTGTATATTATTCTATCTCTATCGCGTTGAAATTCCGTACGAAAAAAGCAACTTTCTTCTGCTCTCGCTCTGCCGCGCGATTGCGATGAACGCACTGCATATGGCGAAAGAAACTTCTCTTCATTTGCACAAATTTGTTCTCTTACGCTGCTATATTCTTTTCTTTCGTCCATTTTTCCCTCCTTACTTTGGCTGTTTTTTATATGAGATACGCTCCACTCGCTAACGCTCGGTCGGTATGACAATGAGGGAGTGCTAACACTCGGTCGATATGACACGACTGGCTCCAACGGCACGTTGGCAATTCACTTCCCCTAACGCAGTATCGTGAAACAAATTTTTCGTTACACATATATTATTTCGAAAAAACATCCTCAAAACCCTTTTTTTATAAGGAAAAAAATGATTTTTTTTGTGATTTTTCTGTATTTTTTTAATATTTTTTAAAAATAGACAAAAATTAGTAAAAAAACGCTCAAAATCAACAGACTTTGAACGATTTTTGTTCTTTTAATTAACATTTTATCTCCGCTTGTGGATTGGACGCGTTTTGCTTTTTGATATTACTTTTTCGTAAAATCAGCAATTTGTAGGAGTTATATCGCAAGATGAAAATAAAAGGCATATTCAATAACCCATTAATCCCCGCGACACATAAACAAATGGGTTGCCAAATGGGCAAATCATATAAAAAAAACAGAATGAGAAAACCGAAAAATATCGATGCAAAATGCCCCAGTTCCCCATAGCATATTTCTAATAAAAAACGGTCGATATACTCCACACTTTTGGGTTCGGCTATTTTATTTTTTCGAAACCCTGTGAAATGACCGATTTCTGGAAGTTTTTCTTTCCAGTTTCTTATCTTTAATTTTTCATAAAAATTTTTCTCGCGTTTTGAAACGGCGTATACTTTTAATCGATAGTTCGCAACACGTTTTGGCAACATTCGCGCCATACCTGCTACCGCTCCATCTACCAAAATCACCAAAACCGTCGCCATCGTCGTCAAGCCAAGCACAGCTAAAAAACTCGTTTTATACGTGAGCGAAAGAATAATGGACACCATAGCCACACAGCACGAAATTATGAGTAAATACAGTTTCATATTTTTGCAATCTTTTCCGTCCTTTCTTCTTTTTGCGGTATTTCTGTCGTATAAGTAAGCGGCTTGCCATACACTTCCTCATATTTGGCTTTACAACAAGCGTAGGCTTCCTCTTTCATTTTTTCCGCACCCTGCTTTTCACCAAGGTCTTTATCGGGATAAATCGCTGGCATTACGTGCAATGTCAAACGCTGTATGGGATAACCCGTCCCGTCTAATCGCGCATCGTCTTTCATAGTCATCAGCGTAGGCACGATAGGCACGCCTGCGCGATAAGCTATTTTAAAACCGCCGATTTTAAAGGGTCGGGGTTTTTTATAATTCCACCACATACTTTGTTCGGGATAAATCAGAATCGTTTCGCCGCGTTTCAAAAGGGTATTTGTCGCCGACATGAAATTCATCATTGTACGGCGATTACTGGAAAGGGGCAGCGTGTCGCAATGGCGAAATAAAAAACCATACAAACCAGGAAAATTGGTGTAATTCCCCTCGCGAATAACTTTATAAAGATATTTTCTCGGCAGATGTTTACGAATACAATGGAATAAAGCATAATTGTCGAAAGCATGGAAATGATTGCAAATAATAACCGCACCCTTTTGCAGTGCCGATAAATTCTCCTCACCTTCTACACCGTCAATCGCTAAAATGTCCTTTTTTATAAGGCTCAGAAAATAATGGTCGCCTATAAAATTGGCTATTTTACGTAAAACTTTACTATAAAATCTCTCGCATAAATAATCCACCTTTTCAGGCAACAATTCAGGCGCAGGCGGGTCATTTTCCACGTCTTCGTCAAATCTCCCCAAACGTTCGTATTCCTCTATCTTTTTTAACACCTCTATTCTGTCTTGCGAAAGCTTCAACTCGTCCATGGTATGCTCCTTTTACATTTTTAAGCTGTTTTTATCTGTCTTTTATTCTGTAATTTTAAATAATTATTCTCGCTCGCTGCTTCTTCCAAACATAAAGCTCTCAGCATTTTTTCGCTTTCTATATCCCTTGCTTTCTGCTTAGACGTGTATTCCTGCAACGCGCTTAAAATTCTTTCGTAATCTTCCGTCTTGCTGGCATATTGCCAAAAATATTCCTGAAAAAGTATATTGTTGTAATGCCATGGTTTTAACGTGAGGTTGTAATGAATCAAATTGGGTATATTCCCCTCTGCACCGCCAATCGGCATACGGTTCCACTCCTCACCAATCAGCGTCACCCCATCCTTGCAAATTACGTTGAGATAATCTTGGTCTTGCGCTACTTTAAATTTATAGCTACGCAGTAAATCACAGAATTTGTTATAAAAACCGCTTTTTCTAAATTGCGCTAAATTCATGACCAACACGCCTGCATTAAAATAATTTTTCGCGTCAATCCCCAACACTTCTTTGGTATAAATTCTAAATTCGGGCACAGCCGCCACGGCGCCATCGGCAATCGCCCCGACAAGATTGGTGGATAATTGAGTGTTATACAACGCGCTGATATCCCCCAGCACTACCGTATCGCTGTCTAAATAAATAGCTTTGCCATACTGCGGAAATAAATCGGCAATAAAAATACGATAATACGTCGCGCCCGTATAGTAATCACGGAGCTGCAACGCGTTTTTAACCTCTTCCATTTTCTTCGACACGTTTACCCATTGAATATGGAAATTATTCGCGGTATATTTATTTAATTTCTCCTCCGACTCTTTGGATATACCCGTCGATAAAATATAAATCTTATACTGATATTCTTTACTCGCATTCTCCTTCAACGAAAGCATAGACACTATCAAATAAGGCAAATAATTTTCATCTGCCGCATAAAAAATAGGAATAATTCCTTTATACGCTTTTCTATCCTTCTCGTAATTTGTCATAAAATTTTCTCCTTTAAAACCAAATAAATCAAAGCGTTATTGGCTGCAACGCTCAATTTTACAATCGCAAAAAAATATTTTCTGCGTCGATAATCTTATTTTATGACTTTGTCCAAAAAAACACAACCTACCCTTGTTCCCCTTTCCTCTACTGAATTTTTTCGCCATTCTACTGCCATTTTTAAAACTCTACCGCAAAGAAAAAGAACTCTACCGCGAGTAGAGTTCCTTTATTTTAAAGGGATTGAGCACCCTTGTTTTTGTATTTTTCCTTTACAAACCTATCAATTTGTTTTTGTGTTTTTAGCACCACAGTCTTTTGCGGATATTGTGTTTTAATTTTTTTAAACTTATCCAAACGGCGTTTTGCCCTTCCTTTCCACAATAACCATATTAAAAATTCAAAATCCAGTTTTTCTTCACAACCTTTCGTTCTTGATTCACGAGGTTTTTTATGATATTCTACTCGACGTTTTATTGCACGCCAAAGACAAGAAAAACGATTTAAAGCAAGAATAATAATTTCATCCGCTTCCTCTAACCTACGTGCCTGATGAAAAGCACCATAACTGCCGTCTATAATCCACCCGTCGTGCGTATCTAAAAATTCACCTACTATTTCTAACGTTTCTTCACGCGGTCTTTCCACCCAATTCGGCAACCAATACACCGTATCCATATACAGCACTTCTTCTTGGTAAATTTGAGATAATTGCTTTGCCAAAGTCGATTTCCCTGCACCGCTAAAACCAATGATAGCCACTTTCATCGCGCACATGCCCCTTTCATTTTAATCTTAGGCAGATTTTATTCCGTATCCAATAAAATGGTTACGGGGCCGTCATTGTATTGCTCGATTTTCATATCCGCACCAAAGACACCCTTTTTCACTACAACCTCATGGCTCTCCAAGGCGCGGATATGAAAATCGAG
>SVHQ01000046.1 GCA_015055785.1 Clostridiales bacterium
ATTGATAACGCCGTATTCGCCGTAAATACCCGTTTTCCAAATCAAGGTCGTTGCAATCCCTGGAATAATTCCTGGAATGAACAGCAGCGTTCTTGTCAATCCCGAATATTTTTTATTGCGCATGATCGTAAGGAAAAAGGCAAAAATAAGCGGTGGCAATAATGCAAATAAAACGTCAAAAAACAAGTAAATGAACATATTTCTAAACGCTTCACCTGCATATGGATTGGTAAAGATACTCTTATAATTCTCAAAATTATTCCAAATTCGTTCGGGATTGTCTCTCGTATAATTAAAGAAGGAAGTGATAATCGAGCCAACCGCAGGATAATAACAGAACAAAATCAAGAATATCAGCGAAGCCAAAAGAATCGTATAAAGAATCCATTGCTTCTTCAAATCTTTAACGACGTCCACCATCCAACTAGCAAAACGTATATTCATTGTAAACACCAACGAAAGTACCGTTATCACCGCAGTCAAAACCAAAGAAACCGCGCAAACGGTCAATACAACCGACGTTGTCTCCGCTTGCAACTGCTTGGAAATCTCTATTGACTTTAATAAAGAAGTACCCGATTGATAGTTTACCGTATCCGAATATAAATAATATACTTTTTCCGCCGAATGATCGTGGATAATAGAAGTAATATTATGGTTCAACTCTACGTCAAACAATTTTTCTTCCCCTCGCAAATCCACAAAAGAAACGGTGGGAATATTATCATAGGTGATATACGCTTTCCCTGTAACAGAATTATAATGCAATGCGCTAGACGTATTTACCGCTGGCGTACCTATAAGAGTTATCGGAAGCTGCAGAATAGAATCCTCTTCTATTACCATTCCAAAATCCTCAATATCATCTACGCCATATTTATAAATACCGTCGCCCGATAAAGTATAAATCGTTCTCGTTTCTCCATCAATAGCAACCCCCGAAGACGTCCAGTTGTTCAAGAAATAACTAGCAACCTTCGATTCTGGGCAGTCCGCAAGCGCAAGTCGCACTTCGCCGCTATCGGGATCAAACGCCATCGCACCACAGCTTTCCAACGCATATGTATTTGCCTGCGTCTTCAAAGCCTGCTTATCAATATCCGCTTCCGTTTGTCCTTCTTCCAGTCCATTCTTTGCGGTTTCATACAGCTCGTTATATTTTTCAGTATACGCGTCGTTCAATTTCAATCCGCAATCAATCCCTTGCAGCGACGTATTGAACCGATAAAAACCACTGCGGTAAAAAATATACAAATATCCGTCGTACACGTCGAAGCATTGAATACTCAGCCCGCTTACACAGCGAAGGGTAACGTATGAGCTTCTTGCAACGTTATAGATGATACCCGATGCTATCGCTGTTTGCATATTGTCTGCGGAATATTTGGTAATCAAATAATAAGATGGATGCGTGATGACATAAATATTCCCTTCATCGTCTTCTGTCAAAGCGCAAAATTCCCCTGCAAGATTAGCATATCCGTCAATTTCCAAGCTGCCGTCTCTGGTCAAGCGGAAAAGCTTTTGTTCCGTCGTCGTAACCCAAATATAATCGGATTTAACGCTTGCGTTTACGTTTAAGATACCGCCCGCCTTAAAATCCTCGCCATATTTTTTAGAAACAGCCGCTTTGAAATTAAATTCTTCCAAAAGGTTATTATCCGCATCCAAACAACTGATTTTTGAAGAAGTCGTGCTGAAATACCACTCGCCGTTCGTATCTACCGTGATTGCGGTAACACTGCTTCCGTCCGTCGTGGCGTAGACCTTATTTTTAGGCATCAATATGGCGCACACCACCGTACCAATAAGCAGCAATACCGACAAACACAAGGAAACAAAAAACACTACGCGACTTCTTTTTCTCTTTTTAAGATAGTCGTTTAATTCTAATTGTTTAACCATAGCTCTCTCTTTTTTCATTATTCAAAGAAGAGTTTTCTCTTCTTTATAAAGCTTGCCTAATTCACATATTCTTCAAGGCTTCGTGGTCCACCTGTCCATCAGGTAAATTAGGGAATAAATAGCATTTTTCATGCCAATCATGCAAAATCGCAACCTTAGGGAAGGAAGATTTCAAAACGTCGAACCAATCTGTGGAGAACTGTTCCAAAGAAATTGCATCCGAACCCGTACCCACTAAATATTTCGTCCAATAGGTAAATGCCGCATCCGACGCAGTATCATCGGTGTCCATACCTCTAATCATCCAACCGAGATATCTATTGGAGTCGGAAAGTCCAGAGAAAGACACCTTATCATTCTTGAAGAAGTTTTCCCATTGACTAGGAACTTTAATAAGATCGTTTCTAACAGTCGTAAGCCCTTGCGGTGCAAAGTTAGGATTGCTAGACAATGCGTTATAATAAATCGTCTGCCCATAAGGCGACATAACGAATTTCAAGAAGTCAAGATTGAGTTTGTTTTGATCTGCGCCATGCTTTACAAGAGAGAGATAACCGCCGTTACCACCTACGTCACGCGTAAGCGTTCCTGCAGGAACAAAATCATTTTCCATGGTAGGATAATCGAATAAACCTGCTTTGAAATTATCTTTTTCTGCATTGCCGAACAAAATTCCAGAACCAACGAAATCAAGCATGATCTGAGGATCGGTTGCCCTTGTTTGCGTCAAGAAAGCGTCACGCATATTGTCAAAGGACGTGGTTGCTGCCGCCTTATTAAGATAGGGCTTCATCTGTCCCAACTTCGACAGGAAATCCTTGAATTTTGCACTGGTCGGTCCCACATAGCCAAGGGGCGAATCCGTATCCAAAATCGTGGAAAGCAACTTGTTAAAGCTGAGATTGAATTTTACGTTATTTTCTGGATTAGGCACGGTAAGATCCACTTCATATTCTTCGTTTGTGGAAATCTTATCATATTCATTTCTGTAATAATAATCCCCATAAACACGAAGAAGCCAAGTAAATTGAGAACTCTTTACAGAATCTTCATCCAAGGAAATCCCCAAAGGCGACGTATAGCCAAGATCTACAAGATAACCGCAAAGATCGATGACATCCTGCCACGTCTTAGGATATGCCTCTTGTCCGTCTGCATTACGATAACCTGCGTCATATGCTTTTTCCAACGCAACTTCGTTGATGAACCACCCAGTATTAAGATTGATGCTGTTCATGATAAAGCAGTCGGTATTTTGTCCCGATTTATCGGTAATATACGCGTCTTCGCTCAAAACTTCCGTCCAGGTTACGTTGCCTGCATAAGCATTTTTTCCATAAACAGCCGCCTGCATATTATAGAAACGGGAATTCCAAAGTTCCGCGTTAATTACGTTGCCCTGTACAATATCCCATTCGGTATTCGTATCGGCAATTTCTTGCGTTGCTTTTTCCGTGTAGGTTGCCGCGGAGTAATTGGAAATCAAAGAAACAGCCACCGCATTACTATGCAGACGCATATACTCGTTTGCAAGAGCTTGCCAGCCTGCCAACGTATCGTCAAACACAATCGCGATATCAATAGCACCTTCCATCTGAGAAATCTTATCTTTCTTGGGAAGGTAGTCCGCATTCAACCCTTCCAACGTCAAAAGATCTGCCGTAATGCAACCTTCCGCACTGGGTTGGCCACTGTTTTGTGAATTGCTGGCACTATTCCCCGACGTATCACAGCCTGCAAACAACGTAGTAGCAGACATTGTAAGTGCCAAAATCATGGTTGTAAGTTTTTTCATAATAATTTTCTCCTTTTAATTTTTTTATGAATATAATGGTTATTGTTACGCTTTGATAATCAATCGCGTTGTCCCTTTCGGCTGTATAGAAACAAGATTTTCTGTCGTATTTTCAGAGCACCAAACGATTTCTTCTTCTATTTCCACCGTTTTAAGCTCGTCTGTCGCATTTTGCAGAATAATCATCTGTCTATCCCCGTTTACAAGGCGTTTTTCATATAACCCGCCCATTACGTTCGAATATTTATAACTGCTGACACATGCTTCGTTCAATATATCCCCGACGATCTCCGTCCAAATTTCCGCGCCGTCCATATAATATCCGTAACCGACCGAAAAACCAAAGAAATAGAATTTTCCTTTCCCGTATTCGATTTTTCTTAACGCAGGCGTTCCGTCGTCAAAGACAGCTAAAACTTCCCCGTCGTCCGTGAGATATTGCGTCTTGAACGGTCTGGCTGCACCCGTCTTGCCTTTATAGGAAACCGTTGCCCCAGAATTGAGCTTCCTATGGCGCATTCTTGCATTTAACACGGGCTTGAAATCAACGTCGTAGGGTTGCATCCACGTGTTGGTTGTACGAAGCCCAAAGCCTTCGTCCGCAATCACCGTACCGCCCTCTTTGATAAAGCTTTCCAAGGCCGCCTTGATTTCAGGCTGAATCATGCAATAGTACGGAAAATACAGCACTTTATACTCGCTGAATCTATGATAATCCTTCGCACCAAGATAATCGACTTTGCGATTACTGTTTCTCACCAATCTATACATACCAGCATGTGCATTTCTATAATGGAACTGGGGATTGCACCAGTCAAAAGTGTAATCCGCGCCACAACTGTCCTCGATTGTGGACATTAGCAAGCAATCGAAGTCAAATACGATCGCCATATCCGCTTTTTCAGCCTCGCACCCCGATAAAAAGTTCTTTTGCTCCTTTAACGCCGCCCCAAAGTCTCTTACGGTAAAGGCAACTTCTCTTGGCTTACCGTCCATATACATAATCCCCGAGCAATCGGATTCAAAACCAACCCGCTCCGATCTGTATTGCCAGTAAACCATGCCCTTTGCGCCCGCGCCGAGCGCGCTGTATAATTTGAACTCCATATCAAAAGGAGTATCATATTTGATAAACGTACCCAGACTTGGATAAATCTCATGGAAAAAATAATTTTTATCCACTGCGCGCAGGAAATCCCCAAGCATTTGGATATCCAACCTTGCTTCGGGCGTTTGCATTAAGGTGTCGCAAGGAATGGACGTTCCCCAGAAATCTACCGCATCGCGCGCCGTGAAATCGTCGCACATATCCGTTAAACTGAGTTGGAAGCCAGAAGTAAAACCAACGTGCGACATAATCGGGCGCGTTTTGTCATACTTTCGAATACCGTCGTAAACAAAGCGGAGCATATCGTAAATGCTTTTGCCTGCCTTGTATTTCTTAAACTCGAAAATATCCCAATAGCCGTGCGACATCGCAGGAAGATTTATCGTTTCAAACGACTCCTCCGTTGCGCCGTAATTTTTATTTAACCTTTCAATCGTCCCGAATTTATCTTTAAGATACGAGCCAAAGTTCTTTCTGCAATGCTGACAGAAACATTCTTCTATCGGACGGTTTCTCGGCTCGTTCCAAACGTTCCAAAGGATAATGCAGTCACATTTATAATATCTTTCCACAACCTTATCAACGAATTTTTGAGCGGCTGCTTTGACCATAGGATTTTCAAAACAAGGTTTCCAACCGCCATAAAACGCCCCGTGGTATCCGCCTCTTAATCGCTCCCCCTTCGGACCGATACGAACGCCGTCATATTTATCGAAAACGTACTGAGGCGCGCATTCAAGCAAGAATTTCATCATGACCTTGCGTCCGTTTTTCTCGGCAAGCTCTATCAGCTTATCTACGTCCGAAAAATCATACTCCCCTTCTACCCGCTCGTTATTGCGCCAGTTAATTCTAATCTGTAAGGCGTCCAGGTTATAATCTTTTAAGTTTTGAATATCACCTTCCCACTCTTCTTCAAGCGGCGTCGGGGAGCGATAGTACTGCGTACCGTGAATAATTTCTTCAAACAACATACTCTTTTCTCCTATATGGGCGATACGATATAATCGTATCTTCACTACTATTTTACCACGAATTTTTAAACCGTCAACCGCAAAAAGTCATATATATGTGTCATTTTTCCTTATTTTTATAGGAAAAAGCCGTCTACATTTCCTGCAAACGGCTTTTTTGTTATATTTTTACACCATTGATGTTATTTATCGTTTCGATCCCAAGCATCAAATCCTTCGTTTCTCAAAGAACCTGCTTGTTCAAGAGCTTGGAAGGTGCTGCGCATATTGGAAATCGTATCCACTGCAACCACGTAAGAATATGTCAAAGGCACATAGTTTTCCATCTTAAACGCAATCGAAGGCGCGGTATAGCTAGTATTTTGAACGTAACAGCTCATATATTCGTATTCGACTGGATCCATATTGGAAAGCAAGTCTTTTTTATGAAGCTGATTGCAATAGTTGCTCGACGTTACGTTTGCATTTCTATTAAGCTGGTAAATCATTTTCGTTGTCGATTGCCCGCTTTCCCCAAACGCCGTAGTCGTAGCCGCGCGCCCAGACGTAAACATTGCCGTGTTGGGAATATACACCCCTACGCCAATCGAATCCATCGTACCGCCCGTAGCCCACGCAAACCAATTTTCATGATTTCCGTAAGGAAGCGTCGTATTTGCGCCGTTCCCTTGATGTACGGGAGCGTAATCGCTGAGCGAAGGATCAGACCAAGTACCTACTTGATTGTTAAAAGTAAGGTCGCCCGTCCAAGCCTGCGCCTTATCCGTGCTAAGGTTGCTGACGTAATAATTCATCGGCTGAGAAAGATATACCGCGGGAAGCTCGTTAGTATGATAGCCGCCCAAATCATTATAACCCGTCCATTCGACAAAGTTATTATCTACGCGGAGAGTTCCGTCCGCATTCAATCTGTACCAGTTTTCCATATAGGATTTGGTGGTGACGTTGTTCTGCGCCCAATCCAAAGGACGGCATTTTACGTAGAGATAATAATCGGTCGTATTGATCTCGTAATCGATAATTTGGCTGGTGTTGTTGTACTGATCGCCTGCCTGTACAGGATTGTAAGGCCAAGGTTTTTCATAACCTTTCGCACCGTATTGCGCCTTCGTATATTCGCTTTCCGCAACGTCAGCATAATACGCCTGCTGAATTTGACGGCCAACGTCATAGTTATTGATAAGATTTACGCCGTTACCGCCAAGAGATTTAGGCAAGCTGTCTGCGCCCGTACGGTAAACGGTGTCTGCGTTTGCGCTGTCCGTACCAATCTCGATTCTGCCGTATTTGCTACCAAACCAAGAACTGCTCTCATCTTTGGAATATTCAGCAAGCCCAGATTTTGCAAGATAGGTAAGCGCGCCGCCAAGACCTAAATGCGCCCCAACCGTGATATTGCTGCCGTCGGCTAAGTATCTCGTAAGGTATTGCTGTAATTCGGTATCGTAAATACGTCGGTCCTGCGCAGCAACCGTAGTGATTTGATCCGCCGCCGTCGTACCCTGCGTACCTACGTTTTTAAAGCTGATGGAATGAAGATATACAGCCGTGGGAGATATACCGTAGCCTGCACCGTTAGAACGAAAAACGTCCAAGAACTGCTTATACGTACTGTCTTTATGGAACAGATAAACGTCTTCGTTAACCGTGATAGAACCGCTCTCATTGGAATAAGTCAAGGTTGCAATCATATCGACAGCCAAACTATAGTCGAACTGAATATACGCACCCGACAAAGGCTCGCTATTGTCCAACGTTACAGTCGTCGTCGCACCTGCGTCAAGATTACCTATGGCAGCATTGATCTCCGCCATTTTTTCTGCGCTGATAGCACTCTTCGGTGCGTTGACAAGATATACCGTTAAGAAATTACGCTGCGCTGCGGTATAAGGCGAATAATTGCCGTCTTCTTCCACCAATTCGGAATATTTGTCGGTCTGAGTGGCGTTTCTGTCCGCAATCGCCGCCTTTGCTACGTATTCTGCCGTACGCGCATACGAAGTAAGATAGGGCGCGTAGAAATATTTCACTGAATCATCCGCATACGTGATTTGAATATACCCGATCCCCGAGAACTTTCTCGCAAGGTTGGTTTCATTCAAATTGACGATAGAGCCATAATACGAAGAATATTCCGCTCCCTCGTATATCCAACCCGTGGAAGGGATATCCAAATACGCACAATTCGCCTCCAACCATGCGTGGGTAAAATCACCGCCGAAGAGGTAATCGGTAGGTACAATCAACGTACCGTACGCAACAGACTTATAAACATCGTTCTCAATTCCTTGGTTCAACGCGTCAAGTTGTGCTTTGGAAACGTGGGTGGTAAAACGGATACCACTGGTTTCATATCCCGTGATATTGCCCTCCCCGTCGTACGTAGCGCTCTTTGCTACTCTTACCGAGGCGCCCTTTTCCATCCAAAGATCCAAAGTTTCCAATTCACTCGCTTCGACAAACTTACCACTCTCAGCATCGAACATAAACGTGGTAGCTACCGTATTGATAAGGCGGTAATCATAGTCAGTGTTATTTGCAATGAATTTCTGATAGGAAGGGAATTGCGTATTTGCCGCAATCAAAACCGAAGTAATTTCGCTCATCGTACCGCTATGAGGGACACGAATCGCAAACGAATACGTGTAACCGTAGTTAGGCGTATAATAATGGTTTAACAAAGGCTCCACGCTTCCTGCGCCATTATTCGCCGCAAGGATTTGGGCAAACGTAGCCTCCGCTACCGTTTCTGCGCCAAGATAAATCGTACCCTTTAAGGTAATATTGTCAAAGAATTTGATTGCTGCCAATTCAGCATATTCAATACCAGCAACGTTCGTCGCATCGGAAAAAGCAGGATAATCCGAACCTTCCACATTGAAGATAAGGAAGTTTGCCGTATCCGCTACCAAACCGTACGCAACATCCGTTACTGTAATACAGCTTTCAGCCAAGTAGTTTACGTTTATAATCGTACCGTCGTGATATACGATAAATTCTACGTCTTCCGAAACGGTATAACAGGTCTTAGCCGTACCGTTTACGTAAGCGAGCGAAGGGAATTGCGCACCTTGTCTAACAACGATGCGGTTGAAATCATCCAAGCTATCCGCTGCTCTCATACGCAAAGAGAAATCCTTTGCACCATATACGTTAAAGTGGGGGTTAAGATCCATTCTCGTTTCAAATTCTTTGAAAGACATACCGTTGATTTCAATTTTATCCAACAGGTTGGTCTTCGTCAAGATGCTTGCATCAAGCTCCTTCGTCCCCGTGCTATCCAACTCAGAAAGCGTAAAGCTAAGGAAGGTCCCATTATGTCCAAAATGGATACCAGTAACCGTCGTTGCGATTTCTTCAAACGCCGTTGCTTGTTCCGTAAATTTCGCCGTAAGGGTCAAATCAGCAGTGATGAGCGTAGAGAAATCAAATTTCGTTTCCCCATCATACCAACCGTTGAATACGTATTCCACGTCGAACGTTCCCGCTTTCGTGGGGTTGGTTGCAGGTGCAGTCGTTACCGTATCAAGCTCAACCTCTTGCGCATCAAACGTAGTGCCGTCTTCGTTCAAATAGGTAACGGTGCGAGTCGATTGTCTTACCGCGATAGACTTTATCCACATTTCTCCTGCCGTACCACCGCTTTGTAATTTTACAACGGAAATAAAGTCATATGCGGAAGAAGATAAGTCAAGGGACAAAGTTTGCCAAGTCCCGTCCGTCTCTATATTTGTCCAATGATCCTTATAAATATATTGGCTGGTCCATGCACTATCTCTCAACGAGTTTCCGCCCGATACCGAAACAATAATCGGGTCGTTTGCGCTCGTTTTATAAGTAATATCTAAATATAATGATTCGCCGATATACAGGTTATCCATACCCGCAGGTCCGCGATAGAACATTGCAGGCGCCTGCGCAAGGTCGGCAACAATCGCACCTTCCGTAGAATCATAGCTACCCTTTACCCAAGCATTGTTGAGATAAGTATTTGCTACCGACTCATTTGACAAATCGATTTTGGTCGTGGGTACAAAAGACGTATATTTTGCCGTCAACGTCAAATCAGCTGTGATAGGCGTAGAGAAATCGAATTTCGTTTCCCCGTTATACCAGCCGTCAAATACGTATGCCGCATTCGGCGTAGCCTCTTTGGTCGGATTTTCAGCGGGAGCGGAAACGGTTTTATTCGGTTCTGCTTTTGCCGTCGCGTATGTTTCGCCTTCATTTTCAAAGGTTATGGTATATTCCACCTTCTTTACTTCGATGGATTTGATATACATTTCGCCGGCCGTATTCCCATCGCCTGCCTGTAATTTAATAACGGAAAGGAAATCGTAGGCAAAAGCGCTGATGTCAATCGATAAGGTTGCCCACTGACCGCTTGTCATACTTCTTTGCACGTCTTTCCAAGCTTCAAGTCCCTGCGTCCAATCACTCCCGTTCTTACTAGTGGAACCAAACAAAAGCACAATCAACGGTTGGTTTGTAGATTCACCGCGGATCTGATAGGTGATTTCCAATGTGTTCGCATCGCCAACGTAAAGATTTTCCATTCCCGCAGGTCCGCGATAGAACATTGCAGGTGCCTGCGCAAGATCTGCAACAATCGCCCCTTCCGTCGAATCATAACTACCCTTTACCCAACTATTATTGATATAGGTATTTGCCAATGCTTCATTCGACAAATCAATCTTGGTTTCAGGA
>SVHQ01000047.1 GCA_015055785.1 Clostridiales bacterium
TATCATCCTTACAACACTAAGAGAAAAATCAGTAGAAGTGCGTTGTTTTTTCAAATTCCCTTTTCTTTGTTTACTGCATAGCAAATTTTGCGTAGTGAAAGCAAAAATTTGACTTTTTAAAAGCTATGCTAAACTACTCCCTGAAAGAATAAACTCGTACATGGGTATATCGTTTTGAAAAAATAAAGATGTGGTCATCGCAAAATGCTGCGTTTGACCACATTTTTGACCATCTACAGACTCGGACTACGTGGAAACAATGCTCACAAGAGCACGGATTAGCACCGTTTCCGGACACGAAAGCCCCTAAAATCACCCGAAATTACACAAAAAATCTTTGCAGGACACTTCGGGACACTGCGTTTACAAGACCGAATATTTTTCCCTCAAAGCCATCAAAAAGCCTTGAAACAAACGGGGTTTTGTTTATAAAGACAAAAAGTGAACACTGGGGTAAAAACCGATACGGAACAGATGGGTTTAAGAAAAAAGTCATTACGGAAAAAATTCCGTAATGACTTTTTTTACTATAATAAACCAATTTTTTCAACAATTTTCATAATTCAATAAGTACGATATATCGTATTTCTTTAGTTTTGAATTTGCCTCGTTAAATTATCATCAGCCGATGATTACTGCTTTCGCCGAACAGCTCTACACGGTCTTTTTTCCACCGCAATTCTTAATATCTCCTTATTATAAAACATTGATTTTTTGGCGGTTAATAATTCATATTATACGCAGAGGTCGATTCGATGCAGGGCTTTCTTCTACGACCCTTTATTTTAAAGGGATTCAGCAACACGCTCCACAAACGCTCCAAATCCAGTTTTACTCATTCAATCATCAATCGTTATTTTGTGAAGTGCAAATTGATACCTTCAAGTTTTCATATGCTTTAATACACTTTGCAATAATCTCCATTGCCTCGTCGCGATGACAAATTTCTTTCACCGCCGTCTGTTTATGCTCCAATGATTTATATACTTCGAAAAAATGCATCATTTCCTCAAAAACGTGCTTAGGCAATTCTTGAATATCATAATACGTATTATAGGTTGGATCCCCAAAAGGAATGGCAATTATTTTTTCATCAAGAGAGCCACCATCCACCATTTTGATTACTCCTATTGGATAACATTTTACAAGCGTGCAGGGATAAATCGTTTCGCCACCCCAAACAAGCACGTCCAACGGATCCCCGTCATCAGCATACGTTCGGGGAATAAAGCCGTAGTTAGCCGGATACACCGTCGAAGTGTATAATACTCTATCTAACTTTAATAATCCCGTTTCTTTATCCAATTCATACTTTGCCTTACAGCCTTTGGGTATTTCAATAAATACCTCAAAGCTTTTCGTTGTAATACGTTCGGGGCTAATATCATGCCATACGTTCATTTTTCTTTCTCCTAATAACGTTTATTACACCATAGCAAACACAGATGCCTACCGCTACCATACAGAGGCTGAACAAAAGCCAAAAAACAGCATTCCAGCCACCCATGTCCGCAATCAATCCTAATCCATAAGCGCTCAACGTACTCCCCAAATAAGAACACGTATAAACAACCCAACACAACGCAATCAATAACGTTGTTGTATTGAATACTTTTTTCTCGCTTTGACCTTTTATTGCTTATATCCTTTCATCCAAAATGTCGCCTACCCCATTTAATACATATTTGGGCTGATAAGGAAACTTTGACAAATCTTCTTGTTTTGTAACGCCACTTAATACCAATACGGTATCAATATTCGATTCAATGCCTGCAATAATATCCGTATCCATTCTATCCCCGATAAACGCAACGTCTGCGCTGTGGCAACCGAGCATTTTCAAGCCGTGACGAAGCATTAAAGGATTGGGTTTACCAACAAAATACGCTTTCTTGCCCGTCGCTATTTCAATGGGCGCAATCAACGATCCCGTCGCAGGCATAATTCCCTTTTCCGTTACGCCTACCGTATCGGGATTTGCGCCAATAAGTTTTGCACCTGCGCGTACGAGTTCAATCGCTTTTTCAAGCTTTTCAAAATTGTACGTTCTCGTTTCGCCAAGCACTACGTAATCAGGGTTTACGTCGTTCATATAAATCTTTTTATCATACATCGCCTTTGTCAATGCGGCTTCCCCGATAACGTAAGCGGTGCAACCGGGCTTTTGCGTACTTAAAAATTCCGCCGTCGCCATCGCGCTCGTGTAAAAATGAGAAGCGGATACCTTCAACCCCATACGCTCTAATTTCATAGACAATTCATGCGGCGTGCGTTCAGGGCTATTTGTCAAAAATATAAACTTTTTATCTTTTTCAATTAGCCAATTTACAAATTCTTTAACGCCGTCCAAAATTTTACTGCCGTGATAAATGACGCCGTCCATATCACAAATAAACGCTTTTTTGCTTTGAATTTCTTGCATATCTACCTCTTAATTATCATCGTAACGTTCGATTGAACGTATAAATTTATGCGTTTTCATAATCTCGTCTACTTGCGTAGAAGAATATTCTTCATCCGTATCTAAAATTGCTTGATAAATCAATTCGTCGCCTTGACGTTCTACAACAAGCCTATTATATCTATCAATATCGAATAATTTCTTAACTTGGTCACGTTCGTCCGTTTTTTGTATAAATATAATTTTTATAGAATACATCTTCTTATGACGAAAAATTTTTCTATGCAAGCACCATTGAATAAAAATCAAAATAAAGGTTGCGAGAATAGCGATAAGCCATAAACCGCCGCCACAAGCCATACCGATACCTGCGGTTGCCCATACGCCTGCCGCCGTTGTAAGTCCGTGGACTACGTTTTTTCTATACACGATAATGCCCGCGCCCAAAAAGCCAATACCGGCAACGATTTGCGCCGCTACACGGGCAGAATCCGCCTCTGCGTCAAATGCAAATTTTGAAATAATCATCATGAGTGCCGCACCAAAAGACACAATGGTATGCGTTCTTATCCCTGCCTCTTTATCACGAAACTTTCTTTCCAAGCCGATAAAAAAGCCCAATAATGCAGCCAAAAGTAAATCAATCCCCA
Organism: Clostridiales bacterium; assembly: GCA_015055785.1. The sequence continues at coordinate 3,052 of SVHQ01000047.1, forward strand.
GCCAAAGCTGTTCTACATTCAAATATTCTAAAATTCTTTCCATTCTTTACCCAATCTTACAGTTTTATTTCTTTTACGTGATTTAATAAGAACGTAGGTTTTTCCACCCCTTGCGCTTCATTCACTTCTGCCAAAGTTACTTCGCCACTCAACACACAAACGGTATCCACGCCAGCATTATTTCCCGAAGCAATATCCGTATAACATCTATCACCGATAACCACCGTTTCTTCGGGTTTAGCGTTAAATTTTTTCATCACCTCAAAAATCATCGTCGGTTGCGGTTTGCCGATGAATATCGGTTTTTTACCCGTCGCGCGTTCGTAACTTTGACACATAGAACCGCAATCGGGGATATAGCCAAACTCCACAGGACATACCCAATCAGGGTTTGTCGCATAATAAGGTAAATCGTGCAAAGTAAGCATTTTGGACGTGTTGTACATCTTTTCACCCGTTAATTCGGTATCAAACGCTACGACGATTGCGCCCGCTCTATCCGTATATTCCGTTGTAATATTTAAACCGCTCGCTTTGTATTCCTCAACAAGCGATTTCGTGCCCTGCAAATAAATCAAATCGTTTGCGTGCTTTTCTTTGAGCAGCATCAGCATCGCCTGCGCGGAAGTAAAGAAGTGTTCTTCCCCTACTTGTGTTAAGCCAAGACGGTGCAATTTCGCCACGTAATCGGACACCGATTTGGAGGCATTATTCGTGATAAACACGTACCTGCCCCCCTTGTTTTCGATTTTTTGCAACAATTCAGGCACCCCCTCAAACAGATTGTCGCCAAGATAAATCGTACCGTCCATATCGAATAAAAACAACTTTTTATCCTTTAATCTTGTTGCGTCGTTGCCGTAATAATCTTTCATAATTACCTCTTAAAAATTCCCCGTAACAATCAAATTGGCGTCGTCACAAATGTTTTCCACAAGAATATCACCAAGTGCAACAGGCATTTTACACGTCGTTTCATTTATTTTTTTCATTACTTCAAAAATAGCGTTTTTGCGTACAGGTTTATCCGTTTTTACGGGTATCATTTCGCCGTTTTCCGCGCGAACAGTGGAAGTTACTACACGTTTCGGGCATACAACCTCCGCCTCTGCGTAAATTTTACCGCGAGGGCAGCCATTTCCCGTCAAAGAAACCACTTTCCCGTCCTCTAACCCTACTTCGATTTCACAACCGATAGGACATTCGATACAAGTCAATTTTCTTTTCATTCCTGCACCTCCAACGAAACCTCAATATTTCCATCAATTTCACCTAATTTCGTTTTCACAAGCATCAGCGTTTCCATTTCTCCAGGAACGGCAATTTGTTTCTTCTTCTGTGCCAAAATCTTATCGCCGCATTTTGCCGTAATTGTGCAATTTTTAAAGGTATTCGTTACGCGGAAAAATAATTTTACGTGTTCATCTAAATTCTTATCCACTTTTTGCGGACATACGTAAGACACGTTTTCGCCGTTCAAAACTTCCACGTAATCGTGCTCCGTTTTTCCTTCTAAAACATACTTCGCCGCATACCTGCCTGCCATCTCCGCTTCTTCGGACACAAAATCCACGAGGTCGTGAACCTGCAAAACGTTACCGCAAGCAAAGATACCTTCCTCACTCGTTTCTCTCGTTTGGCTAACGACCGCCCCGCGTGTTCTATGGGATAATTCTATCCCTGCTTCTTTCGTGAGTTCGTTTTCGGGAATCAAACCAACCGAGAATAAAACGGTGTCGCAATCGAAATGCATTTCCGTGCCTGCAATCGGCTTTTTATTTTCGTCCACCTTGGAAACGACAACGCCCGTTACACGCTTTTCGCCCTCGATTTTGGTAATTGTATGATTCAGATACAGAGGAATATCAAAATCGTCCAAGCATTGTGCTATATTACGTTTTAACCCGCTAGAATAGGGCATAATTTCACATACGGCAAGCACTTTTGCGCCCTCTAACGTCATTCGGCGCGCCATAATCAAGCCGATGTCGCCTGAACCCAAAATGACCACTTGTTTCCCAGGCATATAGCCTTTGATATTCACGTATTTTTGCGCTGTGCCAGCCGAGTAAATCCCTGCTGGACGCGTACCTGCTACGTTCAAAGCACCACGGCTACGTTCTCTACAACCCATCGCCAAAATCACTGCTTTTGCCTGCAAAGTGAAAATCCCGTCCTTTGTGTTGATTGCAGTAATTTTCTTATCTTTCGTCAAAGAAAGCACGGTTGTTTCCGTCAAGACTTCAATCTTGCGTTCACGGACACCCTGCACAAAACGAGCCGCATATTCAGGCCCTGAAAGGCTTTCCTTAAATCTTGTCAAGCCAAACCCGTTGTGAATACATTGATTAAGGATACCGCCTGTCTTTTCTTCACGCTCCAAAATCAAAATATCCTTTACGCCACTGTCATAAGCGGAAATCGCCGCTGCAAGCCCTGCTGGGCCACCGCCGATAATCACGATATCGTATGTGTTTTTCATTTCGTCACCCCCGTCAAAAGGTTAGAACCTTTTCCATTCTTTGTTACGTTCGTCAAGGACATGCCCCTCTCTTTTGCAATCAATTCCGCTACGTAAGGCTGACAGAAACCGCCTTGGCATCTGCCCATTCCCGAACGCGTTCTGCGCTTCACACCGTCTATATCCTTTGCAGGTGGATTTTCACGGATGGCACGCAAAATCTCTCCTTCCGTTACCTGTTCGCAACGGCAAATAATTTTTCCGTACGAAGGGTCTTTTTGAATAATTTCGTTCTTTTCTTCGATAGAAAGGTGTTTAAAGAAATAATCAGGCTTTCTAATGCCGTTAAATTCTTCATTCTGTTCAAGAGGTAATAAACCGCCAACAAGGTTTTCCACCACGTATTTCGCAATCGCAGGCGAAGCCGTAAGCCCAGGAGATTCAATACCTGCACAATGGATAAAGCCTTTTGCCTTCTTGCTTTCCTCTATGATAAAATCATGTTTATCCGAATATGCACGCACGCCTGCAAACGACGTAATTGTATTGAATAAGGGCGGATTTTTCGTCATTTGTTTTGCTTTTTCGATGACAAACGCCAAGCCGTTCGCACTCGTTTCCGTGCTGTTTACGTCTTCTTCTGCCGTAGGTCCAAGCAAAATATTGTTATCCACCGTCTGGGTTACAAGAATACCCTTACCCAATTTCGTCGGCGTAAAGAATAAAGTATGCTGAACAAAATCACCGCTTTCTCTATCCAAAAGGATATATTCGCCCTTTCTTGCGCCGATTTTAATATCGGAATCCCCTATCATTTTTGCAATTTCACCGCTATGTAAACCTGCACAGTTTATAACGATTTTAGATGCGATTTCCTGTCCGTCTTTCGACGTTACAATATATCCGCTTTCGATTTTTTCAATATCGACCACCTCAAAATCGGTAAACAATTTTGCACCGTTATCCATTGCGTTCCCGATTGCAGCAATCGTCAATTCATAAGGGCACACAATACCGCCCGTGGGCGCATATAACGCCGCGAACGCCTCATCTGAAATATTCTTTTCCATTCTACGAAGTGGGGGTTGATCTATAATTTCCAGCCCTTCCACACCATTGACTTCGCCGCGCGCCTTTAAATCGTTAATTACTTTAAAATCTTCTTCAGTAAATGCTACCACCAATGAACCGTTACGACGGAATTTCACGCCGAGCTGAGCGCAAATACCTTCCATCATTTTGTTTCCTTCTACGTTAAATTTTGCCTTTAAACTCCCCACAGGCGCGTCAAAACCTGCATGAACAATGCCGCTATTTGCTTTACTTGCACCCATCGCCACATCACCTGCTTTTTCCACAAGACAAACATTTAACTTGTATTTTGTCAACTCGCGCAAAATAAGCCCACCGACGATACCGCCGCCAATTATACTCACGTCAAACATTTTTTTACTCCTATATTTCACTTGACTTTTTAAGCTATTTTTATTATACTAAAAATACTAAAATACGCAAAATAAAATAATAATCAAGTTGTTTTGCTCGTTAAAATACTAAAATGCGCATAAAATAATGATTATTTTAATCAAAGTGAGCAGTTTTTATGAAAATATCACAAGAAAAGAAAATTTTAGAAATTTTAGAAACACAACAATACGCTTCCGTGGAAGAATTATCCGCCGTTTTGTGCGTCAGCACGTCTACCATTCGCCGCAGCTTGGAAATATTACAGCAAAAGGGTTTGGTCACGAGAACGCACGGCGGCGTTAAAATCAACAGCGACAACAGCTTCTCTCCGAGCTTTACCTTTCGCATCCACCAAAACACTTTTGAAAAGAAAAAAATCGCATTATCTGCGATTAAACTAATTAGAAACGGGGATATCATTTTTTTAGACGGCTCCACTTCCGCATTCTATATTGCGGAATATTTAAAGGAGTTTGAAAATATACGCGTGATTACAAACGGCATTGATACTCTATCCCTGCTGTCTAAAAATAAAATTCTTGCTTATTCCACAGGTGGCCAAGTTTCATCGGAAAACCCTTCTGTTTTGGTCGGTCGGTATGCAGAGGATATGATTTGTAATTTCCACGCGGATATCGCCTTTTTCTCCGCGCAAGCCATGGATAACGACGGCGAAATTTACGATTGCTTCGAGGATGAAATTTTCCTTCGCCGCGCCATGATTAAAAACGCCAAAACAAAAGTGTTTCTTTGCGATAGTACAAAGGTTGGAAAGTCCTCATCCTATCATCTTTGCTCCTTAAAAGATATCGACTACGTTGCCAGCAACTTATCCCTATCAAATTCCATTGCACCTGAAAAATGTTTAACTTTATAAGCCTTAAACAAATAGATATGGCGGTTTTCGCGCTAACAATACGCGAAAACCGCCTCTTTTTTTATATTAGTATGTTCCAGACCAGTTTTGTTTTACAACAAGGATACATTCCACCGTTTTATTACCGATTTTTGCCGTTATCGTTACCTCGCCGGGGCGAAGAGCCGTTACCCTGCCAGTTTTGTCCACTTTCGCAATACGTTCATCGGACGATTGCCAAATCGCAACGTAACCCTTATTGCCCGTCAAATTTAATTGATAGGAAAGCCCTTCCTTTATCTCCACCCTACTTTCCAACGAAAGCGTTTCATTCGCCAAAGCCGTATCCACGTATGTGAACAACACACTTTCCGTATAGCCGTCTTGAATCGCATAAGCTGCAACCTGCGCGATAGAACGTTCCATAGGCTCGGAATAATAATACACGCCGTTTAGACAAGCATAACTACGCGCAACAATCACTTTATCGTAATGTTCGGCAGGTATATCCGTCAAAACTGCATTAAAATACGCATAGCCTTCTTCATAATCTTTGGGATTATTCTCTTTTACGCTATCCGTAGCCCATTTCGTTTGCGGAATATTACGTACGGATGCCGTTTTATAGGTAAGCTCCGCTTCGCCAAGCACGGCTTTGGGAATTACCAGCGTTCCAAACGTAGCACCTTCGTTTACAAACGTTTCTTCCACCTTCGATTGAAAACGCAAGCCCGCAGGCGCAGAAAGACGTACACTGCCACCCAAAATAATAGGCGATTTTCTAATTTCAAAAGTATTCGTTAATATCGTATTTGCCGCGCTGATTGTATAAGTCGCTGTGCCTTTTTCAACGTTATTTACATAAGAAATCGCAAGTTCTTCATATTCCCAATCATCACTGTATGCAATGCTTACAGGGGTAACTTCTGCGCCCGTGTATTTCAACGCATCATTATCAAGATTTACCGTTGCCGTAGCCGCAAGCGTATGATAAGCGCAATTTTGCGTGATTACGTCCTCTTCCACCGCATACGTATAATAATGCACAGCATCCGCTTCGGAAAGACTGCCTAAAATCCATTGCATTGTGTTATCCTGCGCCCCTAATTTGTCCTTATATTTGTTATAAGCCGTTTCGTCCGCAAAAACAATTTGGGAATTTTCCGTTGCCCCGTTGGTCTCATAACGAGAATGCCCGTAAATGCTTTTATCGTTGCCACTGTAACCGAAGGTAATATTTGTTTCCCCACCGATGATAAGTCGAACGTTTCCGTTTACGGAATACGATGTATCCCATCTTAAGCCGTAATCGTTATAACAGCCGCCGTAAATACGACGGGTAATCTTACCGCCAAGTACGCGTAAATCCACGTCGCCCGTCAATGCGGCACTCTCGCTACCGCCAAAAATCTGCTCGAACGTACCACCCGTAACCTTTACGTTCACGTCGCAATCCGTTTCAACGCCTTTACTGCCGCCAAACATACTCATAGCTGCGCCGCCCGTAACGATGAGATTTGCTTCGCCGTCAATCGTCGCTCCGCTACCATACGAACCGCCAAACAGATGCGTTGATTTTGCACTCTCTCCAAACGTCAGATAGGTATCGCCCATAATCGTATCTTTTGCGCCGCCGCCAAAGAAAATGGCTGTTCCCTCATGATCGGAAACGTCAAGACCTGCATTGACCGTACCGCCTACTGTAAGATGCGTATCTCCATTGACAGTTCCCATTCGGCTGCCACCGTATACCCCTTTATAAGTACCCGAAAGTAAGGTTAAACTCGTACATGGTACCGTCGTTCCCTCATCGCCGCCTGCAAATACGTCTACTGCGTTACTCAACGAAACGCCATCACCCATGACAACCGTATAGCCGTTCGCGCAAATATAACTATTCGCATTCACAAGAATGTTCGTATCAATAAACGTAACGTTATCGTATATCTGCAAAGAAGGAACGGACGTTGCGTTCAAGATGCCGCCTGTAACCGTAACCGTTTTATCATGAGCAGTCCACGTCCCCACTGCTACGCTGTCTTGCAAAACAATCGTACCGCCGTTCTCTACTTTACTAAGCGCATATTGAAACGTACCGTAAGGCGCTGTGTCCGTCCCCGCATTAGAATTGCTACCGCTTGTCGAAACGTATACGGTCGTAAGGGAATTCGCCGTAACGTCTAATGCGTTTATACCACTGTGAAAAGCCAATGCCATCAAGCCAAATAAAGATAAAACGACTGCTTTTATCGTATTCTTTTTCATAATGCCTCCTTAACCGTTGCCTTGAGCGAACCAATCATTATCCCAGCCGCCCAAATCATCGGCACTTTCACTTGTTGAATTTGTAATAATATCCTGCTCGAAAAAGAAAACCACTTTCATTTCAAGCATCTCATATTTTTTCATAATAAACTCCTAATCAACCAACGTCCTCATTTTTATATCGAATCAACGCGATAATGCAAGAAATTAACGCGGTAATATCTGCGATCAACGCCACCACGTACAGTTTTGAAATGCTGTTGCAAGCGAACGCGCAATAGGCAAA
>SVHQ01000048.1 GCA_015055785.1 Clostridiales bacterium
AACGATTACTTTGCCGTCCGCAATATCCTTGCAAGCAGAAAGCAATTCCTTATCTTTTCCCGTCGAATCGTGAACACCTTGGTTCTTTTCCGTTTCGATGATTTGGCGCGCACGTTTTGCCGCAATCGTGCAAAGTGCATAACGGCTGATGGGTTCTTCCTCCGTTCCAAGTTTACGAATCATTACGTCTACAGAAGGTTCGTTAATCATATTTTTTCACTCCTTGTTGTGTTTATTTATCTTTTTTATACACCCTATGGGTGCTTCATTTTCTATCTTTCTTGATAGCTTGTAAAATGCTTATTCTTTATCGTTTTCTACTGCACAAATAAGCTGTTGAGAACTGCACCATGCTGTCATGCAAAGGCGTGCAACGACGTAGGAATCTCATGGCGTGACACCGAAATGCGCCTATAATACCTCTAACCTTTAAATGCGGAGATACAAGCAGTTCTAAGAACGCCGAGGGCGCGTACAGATAGTACGTAACCGAGGCGTGACACCGAAATGCGAAGTGTATACGCATTTAAACATTAATCCCCGTCGATGATGTTGCTTAACTCTTCAATCGCCGCTTCCAAATCATCGTTGATGATGATATGGTCGTATTGGTCTTTGTAAGAAAGCTCGTATTCCATTCTTGCAAGACGGTTTTCTATTTGTTCTTCCGTCTCCGAACATCTACCAGATAAGCGACGTTTGAGTTCTTCCACCGACGGCGGCGTCACCATCACAAGCACACATTCAGGGAAGGTTTTTTTTGCGTTAAGCGCACCCACAACATCGATTTCCATAATGACGGATTTTGTTTTTAACGTTTCGCGAACGAAAGATTTCGGTGTACCGTAATAGTTGCCGAAATGTTCGTCATATTCCAAAAAATCGTCCTCTGCAATACGGCGCTGAAATTCCTCTTTGGATAAAAAGAAATAATGTTTTCCGTCTACCTCGCCCTCTCTCGGCGCACGCGTCGTACACGACACCGATTCCACTACGTCCTCGCGCCGCGCAATCAACGTTTTCACCATCGTGCCCTTTCCAACGCCCGAAGGGCCGGAAACCGCTAACAATACGTGTTTCATATTCTCTCTCCGCCTTTTTATTCCAGATTCTGCACTTGTTCACGGATTTTTTCTATCTCGTTTTTAAGCGCCAAACCCGTTCGCGTAATCGTTACGTCGTTGCTCTTGGAACAAGTGGTGTTTGCTTCACGGTTAAATTCCTGCACGAGGAAATCGAGTTTTCTACCCACAACCCCCTCTTCGCAAATACTGCGAAATTGTTCGATATGGCTGCGAAGTCTTGTCAACTCTTCATCGATATTCGTTCTATCGGCAAACACCGCCACTTCCGAAAGCAATCTGCCCTCGTCCACAGGTACGTCTGCGAGATATTCCTGCACTCTGTTTTGCAATTTTTCCCTGTATTCTTGCTGTATCTGCGGTGCGCGTAGGGAAATATCCCCCACCAAACTTTCTATCGTTGCCATACGACTGAGCATATCCGCTTTCAGCTTTTCCCCCTCCACCGCACGCATTTCGTTGAGTTTGTCAAGCGCAGCATTGAGCACTGTCAAAAGTGCGTTCGTCAATTCTTCATCGAGCGAAACCGTGTCCTCTTGTTTCAAAACTTCGGGATAACGCAAGACGGAAGAAATTGTAACGTCGTCCGTTAAATCGGGAAAAGCTTCTTTCATCGCCTTTGCCGCCGCCACGTACGAAGCCGCCAAAGCCATGTCTGCGGTGAGCGCAGTAGGACGTTCGCGTTTGTCTTTTAAGGACACGAATACGTCTGCATGACCGCGCGTTAATTTTTTACGAACGGTGTTTCTAACAACGTCCTCATACGCCGCAAAAATACGCGGAGCTTTAATCGAAACGTCCAAATAACGATTATTCACCGTCTTGATTTCGCAAGTCAGCTCAATGCCGCCCTCGCTATATTCGCCTTTTCCATATCCCGTCATGCTTAACATTCGTGTTTCTCCATTCAGTCCAAACTATCAGTTATAACATTATAACACACTTTTGAAAAATGTCAAGCCGCAACTGCCAAGTTTTTTTAAGTTTTTACTAATTTTTTATAATATATTATAAAAGAGCTGATTTTTTCAGCTCCTTTAACGTTTATACGTTGTATTTCGGCTTCGCCATTTTATTACTTGCGCGATGTTTTAACGAAAACTGTCGTTTGCTTTTTTGGGCTACTCTTTTGTGGAGTTCTACTCCACACCACACAAGGGACAATGCCCCTTGCCCCCTTGTCCGCTTTTAGTTCTCCAACATTTGTTGGAAAGTTGCCTCGTCAATGATTTTGATGCCCAATTTTTTTGCTTTTTCCAATTTACTGCCTGCTTCTTCCCCTGCCAAAACAAGCGTGGTTTTCGCGGTCACGGACGATTGACATACGCCCCCCCTTTCTTCAATCAGCTTTTGTGCTTCACTGCGTTTGTAATTGGAAAGCGTACCCGTCAACACCACTAATTCGCCAGAAAAAACACCTTCCTTTTTCTCATCCGTCCACATGGGCGTCACCCCTGCCGCATATAAAGCGTCCAATTCCAAAGCGTTGTTTTCGTCTTGGAAATATTCCACAATCGCGCGCGCCGTAATCTCACCTACGTTTTCCATTTCGATGAGTTCTTCCACCGTCGCCTTCTTTAAATTTTCGATGTTTTTAAACCGAGCCGCTAAATCTTTCGCCGCAACCCTGCCTACCCCCTCTACACCGATTGCGTAAATGAACGCGTCCATGGTAGGGGTCTTGCTTTTTTCAATTGCCGACAATAAATTGTTGATTTTTTTATCCTTAAAGCCCTCTAATTTCGCCAAGTCCTCCGCGGTTAAGGCATACAAATCGGAGAAATTTTTCATAGCCATTCTTTCTACAAGCTGCTGTGCGGTGCTTTCCGAAAAACCGTCGATATCCATCGCGTTCTTGCTTGCGTAATGGTCAAGCTTGGCTACAAGTCTTGGCACGCAAAGCCTATTAGGACAGAATAAATGCGCCCCCACTTCTCGCACCGCCGTACCACAAGCAGGACACACCGTTATCTTTTCAATGTCGCGGCTATGCTCATAATGCTCCGTCGTGCCCAAAATTTCAGGAATAACTTCGTTGGAACGCCTTACAAGCACACGCGAACCGATTTTAACGTCCTTTCTTGCAATGTCGCCGTAATTATTCAGCGTTGCACGGGATACAGTCGCACCGCCAAGCTCGACGGGTTCTAAAAGAGCGAGCGGCGTCAATTTTCCCGTTCTGCCCACCTGCCAAATAACGTCTTTTAAAATCGTGGTCACTTCTTCCGCTTCGAATTTATACGCCATCGCCCAACGCGGAAACTTATCCGTCGCGCCCATCTCTTCACGTATCACGCCGTCATTTAATTTAATCACGGCACCGTCCGTCAAAACGTCGAGGGTGTGCCTTTCTTTTTCTATCTCCGCAACCGCCTCTATCACTTCCTCATTCGTGTGGCAAACCTTAAAATAAGGGAACACTTTAAAGCCCTCTCTTACAAGAAACTCATGCGCGTTCGTTTGAGACATGGGTACCCCGTCCGAGGTGTAATTGACATCATAGAAATAAATTTCAGGATGACGGGATTCGGTGATTTTCGGGTCGAGATTACGAATCGCACCAGCCACAGCATTACGGGCGTTTTTTAACGGTTCTGCCGCCGTTTGATTGTATTTTTCAAGCACGGAAAGCCGAATAATCGCTTCGCCGCGCACTTCCAAAGTGCCTTGATAATTTATCTTCAAGGGGAAAGATTTTATCGTCAGTACTTGCGCCGTAACGTCCTCGCCGATAACGCCGTTGCCGCGCGTCGTTGCACGCACAAACTGCCCTTTGTCATAGGTCAAGCACACCGTCAAACCGTCGAATTTATATTCCACCGTATAATCGGGTTGTTTGCCTGCAAACTTCTCCACGCGCGTTAAAAACGCCTGCAACTGTTCCGTAGTCACCGATTTATCAAGGCTGAAAAGGCGCGCGATATGGGTATGTTTTTCAAAGCCTTTTATCGGCTCGCCCCCCACTCGTCTTGTAGGACTATCGGGAAACACCACGCCCGTTTGCGTTTCGATAGCGCGGAGTTCGTCGTACAAAGCATCGTACTCCTTATCCGACACCGTGGGCGCGTCTAAAACGTAATACTCATACGCCCACTTGTTTAAAATATTCACCAATTCTCTCTGTCTATCTGCCATAATATCACCTATTCTCACCCAATTAAGGGTCAAAGAACGTTGCCCCTTAGCCTATTATCGTTAAGGGGGCGAGGCTTGCGGAAAGCTGTTTAATGCCGAAACCCTCGAACGCAATATCTACAATCATGTTGCTGCCCGTGCCGCGAACGTTGACTATCGTGCCGCCACCGAATTTCGGGTGCTTTACCTTTACACCGATACGGAAACCGCTTAAATCTTTTCCTGCGCCTGCCGTCGGTTTCATGGGCGCACGCGAAATGCCGCCGTAAGTGAAACCGCTGCTCTTTGCTCCGCCCGAAGTATGGCTTGCCGTACTGCCATACGTAGTATAAGAGGACGAACTGCCGTAGGTGTTGCCGCCATAACTGCTTCCACCGTTCCACGTTGAACGGGTTATACCCGAATTGCTACGCGAGGAATCCCCGTAACTCTTGCCATAAGAAGAACCACCATAAGAAGAGCCGTAGCCGCCGCCAAAATTGTTTCTCCTGCCGCCATATTCATCATTCGACGCATACCTGCCCCCCACGTATGCGGAATTTCCGTAACTTTCAGGGTCATCATAATCGTCATAACCAAACGGCACGCGACGCACTTCTTTTGGTAATTCTATCTCCGACGCAAGCTCTTTTAAAAATCTTGAACGCGCCGTCGGTTCACGCTTGCCGTACAGATAACGACTCTTAGAACGAGTCATAAATAAACGCTCCTTGGCGCGCGTGATGGCTACGTACATCAAACGGCGTTCTTCTTCCATATCGTCGTCATTGTCCACGGCACGGGAGATGGGCAAAATGTTTTCTTCCAGACCGCAAATAAATACGCACCGAAATTCCAAACCTTTCACCGAATGCACCGTCGCGAGCGTGACGTAGTTGCCATCGTCCATATCGTCCGTATCGGAAGAGAGCGTCACTTGATTGAGATAATCGGTGAGCGTCGCCCCCTCGTTTAAACGGCAATATTCCTCTACGGAATTGATAAATTCTTCTATATTTGCGCGCTTGTTGATGCTTTCGTCCGATTCATCGGCATACGCTTCGCGCATTTTCGTGTCTGCGATAATCTTTTTTACCAACTCATTGACAGGCATATCTTGGCTGTCGATAATCCATTTCTTAATCAAATCGCGGAAGTCCACCAATTTCTGCTTGGTGCCTGCCGTAAACCCGATTTCGTCTAAATCCAACAACGCGTCATATACCGACAATTCGTTTTCATACGCGTAATTTTGCAAAGCTTCCACCGTTTTTGCGCCAATTCCGCGCTTGGGGAAGTTGATGATGCGCACCGCCGCTTCGCTGTCAAAGGGGTTGTTTATCAAGCGCAAATACGCCAATAAGTCTTTAATTTCCTTACGTTCGAAGAATTTAAAACCGCCAAACACCTTATAAGGAATCCCATCGCCCGTAAACTCTTGTTCGAAAGACCGCGTCAACGCATTCACGCGCATCAAAATGGCAAAATCGGAATAGGAATATCCCTGCCGCATAAGCCCTGCTATCGTGTGGGCAATATACCGCGCTTCACCGCTCTCTTCTTCCGATTCCTGCACTTTCGCAGGCTCGCCCTCGTCGTTCTCCGTCCACAGCGTCTTGTCCTTTCTGTGACCGTTGTTTTTAATGACCGTATTCGCAAGCTTTAAAATTTCTTTCGTGGAACGGTAATTACGCTCTAATTTAAAGACTTTCGCGTTCTTGAAATCCTTTTCAAAATGTAAAATATTTTCTATCTTCGCGCCACGCCAACCGTAAATAGACTGGTCGTCATCGCCTACGGCAAACAAATTGCCATGCACGGACGCGAGCAGTTTCACGATTTCATATTGCACCGCGTTGGTGTCTTGAAACTCATCGACAAGAATATAGCGGAAACGGCCGCCAAGATACTCTCTCGCCTCTTTGTTGCCTCTCAAAAGCAAGCGCGTTTCGTTCAATAAATCATCAAAATCCAAAGCGTTATTTTCTCTTAAATGCTTTTGATAACGGCGATAAACCTTCGTAATCTCGTCGATTTCATACTCGCCAGCATATTCTTCTGCATACTGTTCGGGGTCTAAACCGAGCATTTTGGCGTTTGCAATATGGTATTTGATGTTTTTTAACAGTTTTTCATCGTCAAAATCGCATTCTTGAAAGGATTTTTTGACAATGTTGTTACGCTCCGTTTCACTGTAAATGGAGAAATTTGAATTTATCCCTACTTCCGCCGCATACATACGCAAAATGCGCACGCACATGCTATGAATGGTACAAACCCAAGATCGGGAAATATCCACAATCTGCGAAAGACGCTCTTTCATTTCATTCGCGGCTTTGTTCGTGAACGTGATCGCCAAAATCGCTTCCGCAGGCACGTCCTTTTCTTCAATAAGATAGGCTATGCGCGTAGTCAGCACACGCGTTTTACCGCTGCCTGCCCCTGCAAGCACCAACACGGCACCCTCTGTTTGCAATACGGGCAACAACTGCTCGTCATTTAATTGTTCGAGTAAATCGTCTATTCTAACCATAACAAAAATATTATAACATAAAAGGGGGTTTTTTGCAAGTGTTGCTATGAAAAATCCTCCGCTTTTCACGGAGGATTTTTACGTTATGTACCTTTGATTATTTATCGAAAATAATAGAACCTAACGTTTCTACTATTTCTTCCGAAACTGCGTTGTTTAATCTCACTTTTCTCTTGCCAACAAGCGAACCTTTTAAGCTGGGACGTCTAAAATATCTCGCACTGCCCAAAAGAATCGGCGTACTTTCTACGTCTTTCGTTGTGATGATAAGTGAAAACGTACCTTGACACAATCTCAAATAAGCCAAATAGAACAAGAAAATACCAACCAAACAAGGCGCAAGATATTTTATCCATTCCCCTAATTCCATGGATTTAAGATTGTCAAAACCCACATCTTTCATAAGCGTGTAAATAGGAAATCCTATTAACAAGATGCCTGCAAGAATTAACACAATCGCTAAAAACTTCGAGGGCGTTGAATGAGTTGCGGAAAAGCTCTTAATCGAGCTAAGCGCAATTTCTTCATGCGTATTTTTTAAAGGACTCTTTGTTTGAGAAATAAGCCTTTTATTCGTCACCGTTAACGAATATTTCGTTTCCATCATCTTCTTTGTCGACGTCGCATATTCCCATTCTTTGAGAATTTGTTCATCTTTTGCTGTAATCATAACACTTCTCCTAAATATTTTTAATAACGGTTACCCATTACCATCCTTTATTATACGCCTATTGTCAAATTTTGTCAATAAACTTTATGATATCTATGAAGAGAAGATAGAAAAAGTTTTATATATTCCTATTCAATAAATCAAATTCACATTCCTTTCTGAAACGCTCCAATGCGCGCAGGTATTTCTCGCTGAGCGTTAAATTATAACGCTGCTTTTCTTCATAAGAAAGCGTTTGATAATATTCCTTATCCGTAAGCCTGCCGATCGCATCGCTCACTTCCCCGTCGGATGAGAGCATTTCTTTAACGCGCAGGTAAAATTCATCCTCCTTTTCCCCTGCAATCTTCGCCGACACCTGTTCGTGAAAATACCGCCCTGCCTTGCTCTCGTTCACACCCTGCCGCCTTGCTTCGGCTTTTTGCGCCGTCATATCCTCTTGGCAGACCGCCCAAAAACCGCTCTTGATTCGCATTTTTGCCTTGCGCGCTTCCTCTCGAAGCGTTCGCGTTTCTCCGCGCGTTTCCATCGACATATTTCTTACCTCGTCTTTCTTTTTCCTTCTTTTTCGACGTATTTCTACATCATTCGACATTGAAAAATTAAAAGAGCCCACAATCTCGTGAGCTCTTTTCTTTCGTTAGTTTCTGCTTCTCTTTCTGGCAGCTTCGGACTTCTTCTTTCTTCTTACGGAAGGCTTTTCATAGAATTCCTTCTTTCTCAAGTCACCGATGATACCGTCGCGAGAGCATTTTCTCTTAAAACGACGCAATGCGCTTTCAACGTTTTCGTTTTCACCAACTCTTACCGTGGACATGTCTTTCTCAACCCTCCTTTGCCGATGCGTTTATTTTTTACTACGTAATTATATCAATTCCTCATCGACCTGTCAAGTCTTTTTTCGTCGTTTTCACAACCTTTTTTGGGGAATTTCCTCTTTTTTCCATGACGTAAAAAATAATTTGTCGGCTTTTGTCGAGCTTTGTCGAACTTTCCAAGTTTTTATGCTATCCGTTCGAAATCTTCAGCAGGATGCTTACACCAAGGACATATAAAGTCCTCTGGCAATTCCTCCCCCTCATGCGTATAACCGCATATCTTACACACCCATTTGCCCTGCTTTTTTTCTCCGTCCGCAGGCTTTTCCGCCTCTGTCGGCGCGGTTTGGGGTTTGGGCTTGATATTGCTTTGATAGTATGCGTAGGTGACGGAAGGCTCGTTAGAAAGGTTAACCGCCTCCGTTACTTCCGCTACGAACAAAGTGTGCGTGTCGTATTCATAAGCATCTATGACTTTCGCCGAAATCACCGCGTTCGCGTATTCGGGTAGATAATAAAGTCCATTTTCCGTCGTCGGATAAGATCCGCCTGCAAATTTATCCACGTCCCTGCCCGATTGAAATCCAAACTGGCGGAAAATGTCAAATGGCGTCTTTTCCGTTAAAATGGAAACGTTGCATACCCCCGTCTTACGCAATAATTCTTCCGAATAATTGGCTTTGTTGACAAAAACAGTGATGCGTTTGGGATTGTCCGTCAACATCGAAACGGTGTTGACAATACAACCGTTTTGCTTCGCCCCGTCCGTCGTCGTCAACACGAACAAACCGTACGTTAATTGATACATCGCGGTTTTTTCTATCATTTTCTATACCTACCTAAATTTATAATATGATGACAAATTAAATGCTCGTTGCCCAAAGGCTATGAAGATTGCAGTATGCGTACACCGCTACGGCTTTGTCACCGTCTGCCAACGTGAACGTGCAAATAGGCGCACTGCCCGCAGAAAGATGTTTCACTTGATATCCCTGCTCCGTTTCCAATGCCACCCATTCAATTAAATGCTCTTCTGTCATCGGATGCGCTACGCTTCCTACGTTCACCGCCACCGTCTTACACTTCTTCGTCACAACGGGTACGTGCTTTTCTTGCGCTGCGTCCGTACTGCCTGCTACAAGCTCCGTCCAGCCCTCTAATTTCAATTCTTCTTTCGAAATAATCGTCTTTTTGCATTTGTCGCATTGATATACTTTTAACATAATTTTTTTCTCCTTATTGGGATTAAATCCTATTTATGTATCTATCATAGCATAGAAAAAAGTGTTTGTCAATAGTTTTTGCAAAAAAATCCAAATTATTTTTTTATTTCCCAAGACAATTATATTTATAGAGTATTTCATCTATATACTCGCACGAGATTTTCAATTCCGTTTCATCGCGGTAATCTTTTTCGTAAACCTCGATAATCAACGCACCGTCAAAACCAACGTCTTGTAATTGGCGGACAAATTTATCAAAATTAAAAATCCCTTTCCCCGGCAAGCACATTTTACCCTGCGCATCGATGTCAGAAATGTGCGTATATGCCAATTTTTCGCCCATTTCCTGCAAATATTCCTCATACGGATATTCGGAAATACGGGCTTGCTTGATATCCAATACCCCTTTCAAATCAGGAATTTCTTTCGACAATTTTTCAAATACCCCAGGACGATTGTACGTTGACCATTCCACATTTTCCAAGCAAAGCGTGACGCTCCGCTGTTTACAAGTGTCTACCAAGCGACCAAAGCCCTCTATCATGACAGGAAAATTGTCGTTTTCACCCGAGCGAGAGGCTCTTTTTACGCGCGAAGTGCCGTGGAAAGTATAATAAGGCGCGTTTAGGGCATTGACACTTGTCAACACTTTATCCAACCAATCGTATGCGTCTTTTCGCACGCGAGGATGAGCGTTAAATAATTGCGGCTCAAATTCCGTATTGAGTATGTGCACGGAGTTGACTTGTACAGCGCCCTGCCTTTCTTTTAAAAGCTTATCCTCGCGTGCGAAAAGACGCA
>SVHQ01000049.1 GCA_015055785.1 Clostridiales bacterium
TATCTTATGACGGAATGCAAAGTATGATGGAATTTGAAAGATGGCTTGAAAAAGCCCAAGACAACGAAATCAAAAACGAACTGCTTTCCGTGGTCGGCAACGAGAAAGAAATTGAAGATAGATTTTATAAAGCCTTGTCCTTTGGTACGGGTGGCTTGCGCGGAATCATAGGGGCAGGTACGAATCGAATGAATATTTACACCGTTGGCAAGGCAACCTTCGGCTTGGCGGAATACTTGCTTGCAACGGGTGGAAATAGTATCGTTATTGCCTATGATAGCCGTAATAAATCGGCGGAATTCGCTCGGTTGTCCGCAGAAATTATGTCGTATAAAGGGATTAAGGCGTATTTGTTTTCTGAACTTACGCCTACCCCCGTTTTGTCCTTTGCGGTACGCTATTTGAAGGCGAGTGCAGGTATCGTTATCACGGCAAGCCATAATCCAAAGGAATACAACGGCTATAAGGTGTATAATTCGCTTGGTTGCCAAATCACGGACGAAGCGGCGAAAGCAATCACGGCAAAAATCAACGAATATGATTATTTCAACGATTTTACGCCGAATGAAGCTTTGATTGAAGTCTTAGACGATAGTGTAAAAACAGCTTTTATAAAAGCGATTAAAGCCTTTTCCTTGACAAAAATTACGGAAGAAAACGCGCCGAGCATTGTCTATTCGCCTTTGCACGGCACGGGTAGAAAATACGTGCAGGCTATCTTGCAAGAAATGGGAATAAAGGAAGTAAATACCGTCAAAGAGCAAGAAATGCTCGACGGGAACTTTACCACTTGTCCTTATCCCAACCCCGAAGAAAAAGCGGCGTTAACGCTTGCTTTGCGTGATGCGGAAATCTATAAACCCGACCTTGTTATGGCAACCGACCCCGACGCAGATCGTATCGGTATTGCCGTACCCAATGAAAAGGGAGAATACATACTTCTCAACGGCAATGAAACGGGAAGTATTTTGCTCTACTATATCTTGCTCAAAAAGCAGGAAATGGGCATACCATGTACAGGTTCAACGGTGATTAAAACGATTGTGACTACGGATATTATCTTTGATATGGCAAGAGAGTTCCATACGGAAGTCAAGGAAGTTTTGACAGGTTTTAAGTATATCGGCGAGGCCTTGGAAGAAACGGAAGATTATCTGCTTGGCTTGGAAGAGAGCTACGGTTATTTGGTTGGTACGCATGCAAGAGATAAAGACGCTGTGTCAGCGGCGATGATGATTGCCGAGGCTTGCGCGTACTTCAAGGAGAGGGGCAAAAGCCTTTATATGATTTTGCAAGAAATCTACGCAAGATTCGGCTATTATATGACGGAGCTGAAATCCATTTCCCTGCCTGGCAAAGACGGTATGGAAAAGATGAAAGAAATCCTTGCGAACATACGAAAAAATCCGCCGAAGGAAATCGACGGACAACCGCTTGCGTTTGACGATTTTGCACAGGGTTTGTTTGGGCTTCCCAAGAGTGACGTTTTGCGTTTCAAAAATGAAGACTACCGTATTATCATTCGCCCGAGCGGTACCGAGCCGAAGATGAAAATTTATCTGCAAGTAAAGTCAAAGGATGGCAAGATTGCAAAGCAAAATATGCAAAAAGCGATAGAGTTTTTGTCGGAGTGTATAGCTTAAAGAAAGGATAAAGATACTGCATCCTAAAGCAAGCAAATTTAGAAGCGCTTATAATTGAATTATGCTTGGACATTTAAGTCGGCGGATGAAAATTATATCCACCGATGAAATGTTTATGCTCAAAAAGCAGATTTTGGAAAGTGATTTTGAGGTTGAAATTATGTTAAATAAAAATACAACGAAAAAAGTATTAGAGTACATTAAGAATAATTGGGGAAAGAGTATTCGTCCTGCAAACGACATGGTGCCGTATCCTTTTACGTCGCCGTCGATCACGGGGCATTTTAAGGAGCTTTATTACTGGGATAATTATTTTATCCATAAAGGCTTACTGTTGGATGGATTTGCCGATCAGGTAAAAAACAATTTGGACAATTTCAAATATTATATCGAGTGTTTTGGATATATGCCGAATGCGAGTATGTTGATTACGAGATCGCAACCGCCCGTATTTGCAAGATGTGTATATGAATACTATCTTTTCAAGGGAGATAAGGCTATTTTGGAAGAATATTTGCCTGCTCTTGTCAAAGATTATCATTTTTGGATGACGCAGCGTATTTTGCCTTGCGGCTTGAATACTTATGGCTGTACGGCTACGAAGTATCAATTAAAAGCAATCTACGACGATTTATCCAATCGTGTTCATGAAAAGCGTGATACGGAAGAGGAGCAAATCGAGCTTGCAAAAGATATTCTTGCCGTTGCGGAAAGCGGTATGGATTTCAATATGCGATTTATTACGGAAGAAAGCAAGTTGGATGCAAGCAAGTTTATTCATTTGGATATTAACTGTATGATGTACGACGTGGAAAATATGATCGCAACTATGTATCGCATTTTAGGGAAAGAAGAGGATGTGAAGGTGTTTGTTGAGTATGCCAAT
The DNA here is from genome assembly GCA_015055785.1 of Clostridiales bacterium. Next base: position 2,530 of record SVHQ01000049.1, read on the forward strand.
AAGCGTAAGGTATTGATTGATAAATACTTGTTTGACAAGAGCCAAGGGATTTACTTGGATTATAATTTTGTCGATGGTACGTTTTCAAAAACTCTTAGTGCGGTATCCTTTTATCCTTATGTTTATGGGATTTCAAACGATGCAAAGGGTGCAAAGAAGATTTTGGAACGTTTAGAATTGCCGTTTGGTATTTCCCCCTGCGAAGCGCGTGGGGAAGATGCGCTCTATTTCCAATGGGATTATCCTTGTATATGGCCTTATACGACGTGGTTTACCTATACGGGGCTTAAGAACGTAGGGCTTGTGGAAGATGCAGAACGTATTGCGAAAAAATATATGCTGGACGTCAATATAAACTTTGAAAAGACGGGGGTTCTTTGGGAAAAATACGACGGTCGCGACGGTACGGTTGCTGTGACGAATGAATATGAAACGCCAGAGATGCTCGGATGGTCTGCAGGGGTGTATCGCTTCTTTGTCGAAGATATGAAGCTTTGAAGGAATACTCTATAAAGTAAGGACAGGATGAAATCAAAGATGAGAAATATTGAGCTTAATTTTCAAAGATTGAGTGGTTTGGAATATTCAATCGAAAAAGTCTTTCGCGACGATTCTTACGATTGGCCTGGGGATTGGGAAGGAAGAGCGTTGCTTGCCTTTTGTTGCCACTATGAAATGAACGAAATGGCGATACCATGTATGCATTTAATGATGAAAGCGTTGCCTCAAAAGACAAACGCTAAATCTTATTTTGGTAAGGAATTTGACGGCGAAATCGTAGATGAGCAACAACTTTCTGGTCATAATTGGTATTTGCGTGGACTGTTAAAATACGCGGCGCTTTTTAACAACGAATTTGCTATGCAAGCAGCAAAAAGTACAGTTGAAAATCTGTATTTGCCGGCAATGGCTTGGTATGATAGCTATCCTTTGGAGCGGAATCAACTGACGGGCGGAGTCAGCGGGAACGTAATAGGGACGCAAAACGGATGGAAGCTTTCCTCTGACGTAGGCTGCGCCTTTATGTGCGTTGACGGGCTTGCGCATTATTACGCAGTGACAAAAGATGAAAGGGTTAAACAATTTTTGGATAAGGCGATAGACTTGTTTGCCACGATCGACCTCGTTCAATATAAATTTCAAACGCATACTACGTTAACGTGTACAAGAGGTATTTTGAAATTGTATGAATGTACGGGCGATAAAAAGTATCTTCTTTTGGCTGAAAAAGTGTTAAAGACCTATACCATGTACGGAATGACGCTTACGTATGAGAATTTTAATTGGTTCGGAAGAGAGGATACTTGGACGGAACCGTGTGCAGTGGTGGATAGCTTTATTTTGGCAACGGAGCTGCATAAAATTACGGGAGCGAAAGAGTATTTAACCTTATCTCGCCGTATTTGGTTTAACGGCTTGCAGTTTTGTCAAAGAGAAAACGGTGGGGCAGGGCCGAATACCTGTGTAACGAAAACACAGCGAAGATTAAAAATATCTATGTATGAAGCTCCGTTTTGCTGTACAATGCGCTATGCGGAAGGCTTGTTGGAATACGCTCAAAATCAATCTTTCTTTGATTGGGATTCTTCGGCGAAAATAATCACGGACGATTTTGGTAGACGATTTATAGACGATAAGCTGCTTGTAATGCATAATGGGAAAGAAGAGCCTATCTTTTCTTGTAATGCGCATTCCTACGAAGAAGCAAATGGCATTGAATTGACAATATAAAAGCGGATATTAGATAGAATTAACAAAGGCATAAAATTGCATACGGATACGACCTTCAAGGCGCAAGCGTTTCTTTATGGAACAAGCGGCAGTGTTCGCGTGGCAAGGTTTAAGCTGCAATAGGGAGTAACGAATGAAGATTAATTTCTTGGGTGATAGTATCACGGAAGGTGCTTTGGCGGATACGATTGAGGGGAAATATACAACCTTGGTCGCAAATCATTTTCATGCGGAAGAGTGTAATTTCGGGGTATCGGGGACGCGTATAGCAAAGCAAGTAAAGCGTACGAATAATCCTGACGACGACGTTTTTATGTGCAGAGCGGTAAAGATGCCTACGGATGCGGATTTCACGTTTGTATTCGGCGGAACGAATGATTACGGACACGGCGATGCAAAATTAGGGGCGTTTGAAGATAGAAACGACTATACCTTTTACGGGGCGTTTCACAATCTCGTTGCGTACATGGTGGCTAGATTTGGCGAAAAACTCTCTTTTATTTTGCCCATTCCCCGTTTCGACCAAGACAATCCCTGCGGGGACGGAAATAAAGACGATCCTATTGCGCCCATGTCGGCGTATATAGAGGCTGAAAAGGAAGTGCTTGCCTATTACGGGGTGAGTTATCTTGATTTATCGAATAAATTTTATATCCCGACAACGCAACAAGATGATGGAAACTTGTATGCCGACGGATTGCATCCAAATTCCAAAGGGCATCGCGTTCTTGCCGATTGTTTAATCGAGTATTTGACGAAGAAAGGATTATAAAATTCGTATTTGAAAAAGCGAAGAGAAGGAGTTGTAATCTTATCGAATAAAAGCATTGTCTTTAGAACTAAAAAATAAAAATACGGCGTACCTCTTTCGAGGTGTGCCGTATTTTTGCATCATTATCTTTTAGGGGAGAGCTTCAAATGTCTCCGTTCTTATTTATAAAGCTTACGCTTTCAAAGGAACGATAAATTTCCCTTCGCCACCCTTGATATTCAGCTTGCATTTTCCGTTTTTCGCTTTTACAATGGTAGGCTCGCCCATAAATCCATCGCCTCCGTATACGGCAAGATGGGTTGCGCCGTTTTTCAAGGTGATAGTGACTGTTTGCGTTTCGTCAGCCGACCAATAATCGTATCCGACCACCATATATGCTTCGTCTTCTTCTCGTTCAAAACAGCCGATAAGACAGTTATATTCCGCATCGATATTGCGCACAAATTTTCTATCTGAAAAATCCAATGCACTGTACGAATCTAAATCGTACAAGCTTGAAGAGAATCGTTCAGAATAGTAATCGTCAAAATACGATGCCATACATCTTACAAACTTGTATGCTTTAAATGCCGAGGCAAAGGCTTGAATTTCCGCGTTGATTTCTTTTACGTATTGATATAAATGAGTGGGCTGGTTGTTTGCGTCCAATAAACACGCCGTATACATGGGATTTTCCACAGACGTTGCATTTTCTTTGTACAAACCAGGTACGGAATAGCAATAATACGTAAATCGTGTACCACCGAAACAAAGCCCAACGTAAAGCTGATGCCGCATATCTTCTTCGTGTAATGTTTTTACAAACTCGTTGCTTTCCGCCGATTGAATATAAAAATGTAAGGAGGCGTCATGTTCCACCGCCAAAGAGGAAACTTGGCGATAACATTCCAACCAAGTGGTTTCCGCTTGCGTGCAGTTTATCCTGTCGTTATTATATCTTTCTTGGGGCCAATGGAAGGGGTAATAATCCACAGAAACAACCGGGTTTTCGGGGAAGCTCTTTAATACGGTGTTCGCATACGTTTCCAAATATTCTGCATACGAAACGTTTCCGTAGGATTCGATAGGTGCTGGATTTGGAAGCAGATTGACAAGAAAAGGCAAATCGCCGTAAGTTTGTTTGAAATCCGCTACGCGCGAAGGCGTGCAATATTCAGGCATTTTAATAGCGGATGGCTCATCGGCAACGTGCATACCAACGATGATATCCCGATATTCCTCATAGCTTTCACGGGTGGAATAGGGGGTATCGCCCGTGTTAAAATGCGCACCGTTGTCATCCAAAATGGCTTTTAAGCCCGTTTTCCGACACATTTCCAAGGATTGTTTCGTTAATTCCGAACCCAAATAATATCTTGTTTTGGATAAAACGGGGTCGGTTGCGTCCCAAACTTCCGCAGCAGAAGCGTCGCGGGAGTGGTTGGTGAATTGTACGGTGTTTAATCCGCAGTTTTTATATTTTTCAAATCCTTCTTCCGTGATTTCATAAGGCGCCCAAAACCCTGCGAGGATAAATTCATCCTCGGCATACGTTTTCGGCGTAGGGGTTGTTTTCCCGCAGGAAGTGATAAATGAGCCCGTGCAAAAAGAGAGTGTTGTTAATAATGTGACGGTGAGTTTCTTAAAGTTCATAAAATTCTCCGTTGATTATCCTATATTTTATTTCTACTATAATACAACTATCATATAGCATTTTATGTTTTCATTCTATACCAAAACAAACCATTAAACTATGGTTTTAACACATTTTTTCACTTTTCTTGCTTTGTTAAGAAACATTTTATCCCATGCTATTGACTTTTTTTAGGAAATTTGTCAATTGCTTGGTAAGGCAAAACAAGCGATTAAAAGGAATTTTTGATTGCGCCGATAATTTAAGGAAAAGTTTTATGGATTTGTATCAGGTTTATAAAATTTGCTCTCACCAATAGGCGAAAATATTGGTGATTATGCGATGTCTACGATTGTGAACATAAACATATTGTAAACGATGCACCAAGATGATAGCCGAACGCAACTGCAGAGATTTTTTGTGTAATTTCGGGTGATTTTAGGGGCTTTCGTGTCCAGAAACGGTGCTTTCGTGTGCTCTTCAAAACACTGTTTCCACGTAGTCCGAGTCTGTAGATGGTCAAAGATGTGGTCAAACGCAGTATTTTGCGTTTGACCACATCTTTATTTTTTTCAAAACGATATACCCATGTACGAGTTTATTCTTTCAAGGCTAGTTTAGCATAGCTTCTCAAATAAGTCAAATCCTTTGCCGATTTACTTCCCATAAACATCTTAAAGTGCAGTTTTGTTTTTCAATTCTACACTTTAAAATTGCACTTTAAAAACACGCGAAAATTATTCCTTTCACTACGCAAAATTTGCTACGCAGTAAACAAAGAAAAGGGAATTTGAAAAAACAACGCACTTCTACTGATTTTTCTCTTAGTGTTGTAAGGATGATAAATAAATTGCCCAAAAAGATAAACGGCGGAATTTCGCAAGCGGGGCAGCGCGAAAATCACCGTTTTTTCGGTCTTTAAGTCGGTAAATCTGGTCGAAAAAAGCGACGACGCCAAAACCTAAGCGCCGCAGGCGCGCGCTTGTATTGTCAAGGTGTCGTGCTATACTCCGTCATTAATTAAAGTTTTATAATTAGTTCTTTAATATGCTTTTAATTAACAACCGTTATAGTTAGCTCGTATCGTATAATTGGGGGTAATTTTACAGGCGAAAGGTTGCTTTTGTTGGTTTTCCAAACTATGAGACGGGTTGTATAAGAACAAGGGCTGAGCGACACGCTCAGCCCTTAGAGTAGTATACCATTCAATTTTCAGAAGGGAGAAAGATAAAAGATTTACGGTATTCCTTAGGCGTCATATTAAAATGGCGTTTGAATATTTTAATGAAATGGCTCAAACTGTCGTAACCGCACGCAGAGGAAATGGATAAAATCCCCATATCGGTGGTGCGCAGTAGCATAGCGCCGTAATTGATTTTTAAGGTGTGAATGTAATCGTGTAACGTTTCGCCAACGTATTCCTTAAAAAGGCGGGTTAGATGCCGATAGCTGAAAAAGGTGAGTTGGTGCAATTCCGCAATCGGCTTGGTTAGATTTTCGGGATGCTGTATCTCTTCTAAAAACGTGCTTAACCACTCGGGATAATCAGAGTTAAGACGGGACGTATTTCGATATACGATTTTTGCAATATCCAACCAAATCAATTTCAAAGAATTTGAATATTTGGAAGAGTTTTCATTATTTGTCATTTGCGCTGAATGAATGTTTTTTTGTATTTCGCGCATCGTGTTTTCGTCAAGCTCGTAGATAATAGGATGGTTGACGGAAAAAATACTCCCGTATAAATCGGTATCAATGACGTCTAACAGTTCTTTGAAATACTCGTCGGTGATACAAATGTTCATTTGCTTATAATTTTTTGAATGGCTTGTAAAGCGGTGCTTGTCGCGAGGATGCACCAAACAAGCCATTCCTGCTGTAAGAAGTTGTTTTCTTTCCTCTGTATAATGCTCGCATTCGCCCGACAGTACGATGAAAAATTCCCAGTAGTCGTGATTGTGGAGCTCGGGATAGTCTGTACTGTAAAGATGAAAATGCAATTTTGTTTGTGGAAAAGTGAAATCTTCCTTATAACGACAAGTCTTCATGTACATAGTGTAACAAAAAAAGGAAATTATGTCAACAAAAAAAGGGGATATGGCGAAAAAACGCTATTTTAAGGCAAAAAAAAGCAAGAAAAAGACGAAAATGCGATTTATAATTTAGGTAAAATCGGTAAAATGAAAAAGTGTTTATTTTTGCAGTTGATTTATTCAGTACTGAAAACACTTTACGGCTTATCGCGAATTATTTAATATTGTAAAAAATATTCAGCCCTTAAAGGGTTGGAATGGAGGAAAATTATGAAGAAGAAAAACTTAATGTTTGTCGCTTTGATAGCGGCGACGGCGTTTGGGATGAGCGGTTGTTCGTTTATTAGCGGATTATTCGATTCACCTGATTCGTCAAGCAGTGGCAGTGACGGCGTTGATACGGAAGCTCCTGTAATCAGTGTTACGGGCGTGCCGACGAGCTGTAACGTAGGCGATACGGTTACGTTGCCTGCAGCGACGGCAACGGATAACGTGGACGGCGATGTTTCTTCCAAGGTAAAAGTTACGGTTTCGCAGCTCAAAGCGGACGGGGAAACGGTAAACAGAGACATCATCTATGAAAAGGCGGGGAACGTTGAACAGACGTTTGAAGCTTCTTCCAACACCTTGCTCGCTTATAAAATCATTTATACCTGCAAGGATACGGCAGGAAATAAGGGCGAAACCTCTTTTGCGTTGTTGGCGATTGCTGACAACGAAACGGGTACGCTTGTTATCAATGAAACGTCTGTGGACGGGTTTAGCATTGAAAGCGGTATTTCCGGTATTGCAGGCGCAGATATTAAATTGCCCAGCGCGACGGCAATCGACCAGCCTGGCGACGTGAATATTTCCGCACTTGTTACGGCAAAGCTTTACGAAAAGAAAGCAGGTGAAACGGCAAGCACGCTGTTTGCAGGCTGGGAAGATTTCACCGAAGTGAAAAACGTGCGTATCCCTGCAGGCGAATACGAACTCGTTTACGGCGTTAAAGACGCGGCGGGTAACGAATTTGAAACGAAGGTAAGAATTCCCGTATCGGTTGCACAACCCGAAGAAAAGAACCACGCTTACGACAAAAATAATTTTGCGTTTGACAACGACGAGGGGTATGAAGAAACGGGTAAAGAAGGTATGTCGTGGATTAACGAATACGGCGAACTCGCTTTCGGTAATACGTCGGCAGAACCTACGCTTGACCAAACGGTAGGCTTTACCTCTGCTTTGACAAAAGTGCATGAACAGTACGTTGGGATTGCATTCAATGCAGACGTACCGACCACGAACGGTCAGACGTTCTATACCGTTTCCGCAAGAGGCAGCAAAAACAGAGAAACAATGCCGAACAAAGAAACGTGTACTTGGCCCGATTATCTCTTCCTTCGTATC
>SVHQ01000050.1 GCA_015055785.1 Clostridiales bacterium
AGGCATCGCCGTACATATTAACCATTTCGGCGTTTGGTGTACGCGGTGCCATTTTACAGCAAATGGCGGATGATAAAGGCTTGTTGGTGGGGACGGGTTCGGCTTGTTCTTCTAACAGTAAATTGCGTTATAGTAAGGTGGTATTGGCGTGCGGTTATGACGAAAAAACGGCAGACGGAATGCTTCGTGTTAGTTTTTCGCTCAGTACAACTGACGAAGAAATCGAGCAAGCTGCACAGATCTTAAATGAAGTTGGCAGAGAATTAAAGGAAAGGATGAAATAAGTAAACATGCAGAGAGTGATTATAATCCGTTATTCGGAAATATATTTAAAAGGAAGAAATAGGGGCTTTTTTGAAAAAGCTTTTGAATTGAACCTTCGTCGCGCAATTTCTGACATTGAATGTGAATTGGTGAAGCAAAGCGGTAGATATTTGGTGCAAAATTTCGCGGAAGACGAAACAGAACTTATCGTAGAAAAATTAAAAAAAGTTTTTGGCTTGCATACGTTAAGTGTGGCGTATGAAACGGAAACGGATTTGGATTCAATTTTGGAAGTTGCGAAATTGCTGTGCCGTCCAAAGGGTACTTTTAAGGTAGAATCACATCGCGGTGATAAAAAATATCCTTTGACTTCTGTGGAATTGAGCAAAGAATTGGGGGCGCGTTTGTTGGCGCATTTTCAGGGAGCCTTGTCTGTTGACGTGCATAATCCATCTTTCACCATTCGTGTGGATATTCGTGAGAATGGTCGCGCGCTTGTGTTTGGGGAATTTATTGAAGGTGCGAACGGTATGCCGGTTGGTACGGCTGGAAAAGGCTTGTTGTTGCTTTCGGGCGGTATTGATAGCCCTGTAGCAGGCTACATGATGGCAAAACGCGGCATGAACGTCGATTGTTTGCATTTCCACAGTTATCCTTATACGAATTTGCAGGCCAAAGAAAAAGTAGTAGATTTGGCGAAAATTTTAGCGCAATATACGTGCGGTACAAAGTTATATACGGTGAGCGTAACGCATATCCAAGAAGCAATTCACGAAAAATGTAAACCTGAATTGATGATTACACTTCTTCGCCGTTTCATGTATCGAATTGCGGAGCGCCATGCTAAACGAATCAGTGCACAGTGCTTGATAACAGGGGAAAGCCTTGGACAGGTGGCGAGTCAAACAATAGAGGGTATGACTTCTTCAAACTCTGTCGTAGAAGAATTGCCGGTATTGCGTCCGTTAGTTGGTTTCGATAAGAATGAGATTATTGATAAATCGGTAAAGATGGGGGCTTATGAAACTTCCATTTTACCTTTTGAAGATTGTTGCACCGTTTTCTTGCCTGATTTCCCAGCGATTCGTCCAAAATTAGAGGAAATTAAAAGGGAAGAGGATAAATTAGACGTAGAAGCCTTAATTGAAGAAGCCTTTGCAAGCATCGAAAAAATTCAAATACATTAATACTCTGATATGATACTAAAAACAGCGCCTGCATTGCAGGCGCTGTTTTTAGTATTTCCACCAATCTTCTTTGAGTATATTCGAATCAAGAATATCAAAATTACCGCCTTTTGTTGTGATGGCAGGGAGCGTGACGGGTTTTCCGTAATTGCCGTTATATACAGGAGTTACTGTATAAATATAACTTTTATTATTTTCCAAATGATTGTCTATGAAAGTCTTTGTATAATCACCGAAATACACTGTGCTATGTCTGACGTAATCATATTTATCAATTTTATATTGATAATAAGAGGGTGTGTTATTAAATTGTATAATTAATTGATTATTTTCAAGACGTATAGCAGGCGTGGATATCGTAGGATTACTGAAAATTAGGCTTTTTTGCAATGGTTGATTGTCATATTTAAATAGTTCATAAAACGTATATTCAATTGGTGCGAGGTTATCGGCATGCATGATAGTATGCGTGTCATAATAGGCTTGTTTATCCAAGGAAAGGGAGAGGACGTTTTGAGGTTGTTTAAAGCTATCAATAGTTTGATGAATATTTTGATAATTTTTGTATAAATATTCATGGATATTTAATAGCAAATTACAAGGTAAACCGCCTCCAGTTTGTGAAATATAGGAATTGTTTTTATTTCCCAACCAAACCCCAACAGTGTCTTTGGTGGTGTATGCAATTGCATAGGCGTCAGTATTGCCGTTTTCATTTCCCACTGTGCCTGTTTTTGCAGCGATATCAAAGTTTAGCGTGCGTAGTTTTTTTGCTGTCCCCGTTTTCGTGGTTGTTCTTAATATATCGGTCATTAAAAATGCGCTTTCGGGGGAAAAGACCTGCCGATGGATGTGTTCTGCTTGATAAACAACGTCATTATTAATTTTTATTTTAGAAATAAAGCTTCCCCTATGAAAGTTTCCGTTATTGGGAAAAGTGGAATATGCGTCCATTAAAGAGCGGAAAGTGAATCCGTTTTTCATACCGCCAAGGGCAAGAGCTAAAGATTTATCGTCCGTCTCAATGGGGAGTTCGAGCATATTTAAATATTCTGCGCCTTTTTCTATCCCTAACGAAGATAATATTTTTACAGCAGGAATATTTAAACTTTTTGCTACGCACTCACGGGCGCTGACGTAACCATGGAATATTTTGTCGTAATTTTCGGGAGCATACCCATTATAATCTATTTTTTCATCTAAAATAGGGGTTGCGGGCGAAATGATATTTTCTTCAATGGCAGGACCATATACCAAAAGCGGCTTTATTAAAGAACCCGGCAAACGTTTAATGTTCCCAATGCTTGAAACGCAGGCTTTGAAGCCATGTGTTTGATTATCCAAAACCATAATGTTTTTATCACTATCGGTTATTTGCTGGGTAATTGTTTCCAATTCGGTTTGCAGTTCAGGCTCTAAATAGGTGTAAATTTCTATATTGCCACCTACTTTAAAATTGTTTTTCTCCGCCAACGTACTTAATTCATCAAATACGAAATTTAAATATCCGAAATTATGATTAAAATGCTCCGATATGAGGGGCAGGGGTGTGTTGAGTGCATTCTCATATTCGTTTTTTGGTATGCTTTTATTGACGTACATGAGCTTAAGTACGCAATTTCTGCGTGTCAAGCAGCGTTCGGGGTTTTTAAATGGAGAGTAGTTGTTTGGCGATTTTACAAGACCTGCTAAAATCGCACATTCAGAAACATTCAAATTCTCAACGTTTTTTTCAAAATAAAATTCAGCGGCGGCTTTTATTCCAAAACAATTGTGCCCGAAATAAATGGTATTCAAATATTTTTCTAATATTTCATCTTTGCTAAATTTATTTTCAAGCTGGTGTGTTAATTTCCATTCCCTTAACTTTCTTTTGAAAGTTTTTTCTTGGCTTAAATGGGTATTTTTAATCAACTGTTGAGAAATTGTAGACGCGCCTTCTTTAAAGGATTTTGTACGTATATTGTTCAAGGTCGCTTTTGTAATTCTTTTCCAATCGAAACCGTTATGCGCATAAAAACGCTTGTCTTCAGTATCTAAAAAAGCCGCTTTTAGATGTTGGGGGATATTTTCAATTGTAACAGTCTGTTTTGAAGAAACAACAGCCGTATTTTTTACAATTTCTCCTTGATAATCATATACAGCGATGGATTTCTCGTTGAGTATCAGCTTTTGAGGGTCTAGTTCAACGCCTTTCGTAACAGTGATATAGTAGCCTATAGCGATTAATGCAAAGACTATGGACAAAAGAAAAATAAGATATATAATTTTGCGTATAATTTTCATCGATAGCAGTATTTGTCATTTTGACTTTTTTATCACAAAATAAGCTTAAAAAGCACTATAAAACCCTTGAAAGACTTGATAAAATTAAAAAAAAAGAGTATAATAAAGAAAATTAATTATTATTAAAGTGGGCATTATGTCGGAAAAATATCATATAGTCACCTACGGTTGTCAAATGAACGTGCATGAATCAGAGAAGATTGCAGGTATTTTACACCGTATGGGTTACGAAGAAACAACTGAAAAAGAGAATGCGGATATTATTGTTTTTAACACTTGCTGTATTCGTGAAAACGCTGAAAATCATGCTTTCGGTAATATCGGCGCACTCAAGAAATTGAAAAAGCAAAAACCCAATCTTATAATCGCGGTGGGCGGTTGCATGACGCAAGAAAAAGGTAAGACTGAGATTTTAAAAAAGAAATTCCCGTTTATTGATATTATGTTCGGTACGCTAAATCTTGAAGATTTGGAACAATTGATTATTCGTAAGAAAAATCAAAAGAAAAAAGTTATTGAAATCCGTGAAAAAGAAGGAGAAATTGTAGAGTTTACGGATGCATATCGAACAAGTTATCCCAACGCTTGGGTGAACATTATGTACGGTTGCAATAATTTTTGTTCCTATTGCATCGTACCTTACGTTCGAGGGAGAGAGCGTTCCAGAAAACCTGAAAATATCATCAATGAAGTGAAGGGATTGGTAGCGGAAGGATATAAAGAAATTACGTTGTTGGGTCAAAACGTCAATTCTTACGGCACGGATGGCACAACGGGAATGAGCTTTGCACAACTTCTTGATGCCGTTGCGTCTATTGAAGGGAAATTCCGTGTACGCTTTATGACCAGTCATCCCAAGGATTTCAATGAAGAAGTTGTAAAGGTGATGAAAAAGCACGATAAAATATGCAAATTGGTGCATTTGCCCGTGCAATCGGGTTCAAATGCCATTTTGCAGGCAATGAATCGCCGTTATACAAGAGAAAAATATTTGCAGGAAATACAAATGTTGCGTTCTTATTTGCCCGACGCGGAAGTAACGACAGACATTATTGTCGGCTTCCCTGGGGAAACGGAAGAAGACTATTTACAAACGGAAGATTTGGTTAAAACGGTAGATTATGCCTCCGCGTTCACTTTTGTTTATTCAATACGCCAAGGCACAAAAGCGGCGGAAATGGAAAATCAAATCCCCGAAGAAATTCAAAAGGACCGTATTATGCGGCTTGTAGAATTGGTGAATTCCCTCACACGTAAAAAATCGGAAAAATACGTAGGGAAGTGCGTAGAGATTTTATGTGAGGATTACGACGAGAAAAAGAAGCTTTATTTGGGGCGTGATGAATTTGGTCGCATGGGATATTTCCATAGCGATACGGATAAAATTGGCGAGTTTGTTTGGTTAAAGGTAACAAAAGCAAACGGTATTTCCTTATTTGGAGAAATTGTACAAACGCAGCAGAGATAAAAATAGCGAAAGATTGGCAATATAAAAGGCAGGTAGCGAAAAATGGCGCTTTCACAAATGATGCAACATTATCTTTCTATGAAAGATAAATATAAGGACTGTGTTTTATTCTATCGTCTCGGTGATTTCTACGAGATGTTTTTTGACGATGCAGTGAAGGTTTCGAAATTACTCGATCTCACGTTGACGGGTAGAGATTGTGGGTTGGCGGAACGCGCGCCTATGTGCGGTGTTCCTTTTCATGCGGCAGACGTCTATATTGCAAAATTGGTAGCGGCAGGAGAAAAGGTGGCAATCTGCGATCAACTCTCCGATCCAAAAGCGAGCAAAGGGCTTGTGGAGCGCGATGTTGTTCGTATTGTTTCAGCGGGTACGGTTATTGAAGAAGGCATGTTAGAAGAAGGCAAAAATAATTATATCGCTTGCCTTTTTAAAAACAACGATTGTGTTGCTGTGGCATGGACGGATATTACGACGGGGGAATTTCTTGCGGAGGAATTTGTGGGTGAAACTTCCGTTGAGGACGTGATAGGGCATTTGGTAAAATTATCGGTCGCGGAGATTATCTGTAACGAAGATATGCTTTTAGAGAGCAAGAACGTAAAAGAGGTAAAGCACAATTTATTGCCATCATTTTCTTGCTATTTACCATGGGCGTTTAACGTTAAACATGCGGAAAAGAATTTATTAGAACAATTAAACGCACGGTCTTTGGCGGCATTCGGTATTGCAGCAAAAGAAAATTTAATTTCTGCAGCAGGAGCTTTGATTGAATATTTACGTGAAACGCAGAAACATTCCTTGGCGAATATTACTGCTATCAAAGTGGTGAACCGTGAAAAATTCATGGTTTTGGATAGCAATGCTGTAAGAAACTTGGAATTGTTGCGCAATAACTCTGAGGGTAAGAAATACGGTTCGTTGCTTTGGGTTTTGGATAAAACAAAAACGGGCATGGGGGCGCGTTTGTTAAATCGCATGATTTTATCTCCCTCGAGGAACATTGAGGAAATTAATTATCGTCAAGACGGTGTAGAAGAATTGGTGAATTCTTCCGTTATTCGTATGGGGTTGGCGGAAACGTTAAGGGATATTCGTGATGTGGAGCGTTTAACGGGTAAAATATCCAACGGTAACTTGATGCCGAGAGATTGTTTGGCGTTGGGCATTTCTTTAAACGTTTTGCCGTCCTTGAAGTTTCAACTGACTGGTTTTTCGTCCAAGATAATTTCGGATATCGACAATGGTTTGTTGGATATGAAACCAATTGCTGATTTGTTGAGCGTCGCCGTTAATCCTGAAGCACCTGCATTGATGAAGGACGGTGGGTATATTCGCGAGGGGTATAACGCGGAATTGGACGAACTTCGCAATATTAAGAAAAATAGTGAACAAATTTTATTGGAAATTGAAATGCGTGAAAAGGAGAGAACGGGTATTAAAACTCTTCGTGTCCGTTTCAACCGTGTGTTCGGCTATTATATCGAAGTTTCCAACTCCTTTAAAGACAAAGTACCCGAAGATTATATCCGTAAACAAACGTTGACGACGGGTGAGCGCTATATTACGGAAGAATTAAAAATTTTAGAAGAAAAAATCTTAACGAGCGATGAAAAAGCTTTAAAATTAGAAGCGCGGCTCTATCAAGAAATTGTAGAAAGATTGTCTATGGAAATTGAACATTTAAAGAGTATTTCCGAATCGATTGCTTTGTTAGATTGCCTTGTGTCGTTGGCTACGGTTGCCAAAGAACGTCGTTACGTGCGCCCGAAGATGTTAGAAAGCGATTGCACTTTGGCGATCACGGATGGTAGGCATCCAGTCGTGGAAGCGATTTCTAAAGAGCGTTTTGTGCCTAATGATGCGCTTTTAGACAATAAAGAGAATTGTTGTGCGATTATCACTGGGCCGAATATGGCAGGTAAAAGTACGTACATGCGACAGGTTGCATTGATTGTTTTGATGGCGCATATCGGTTCATTTGTGCCAGCTAAAGCAGCTGAAATTCCTTTGACGGATCGCATTTTTACACGTGTGGGTGCAAGTGATAACTTGATTTTCGATCAGAGTACGTTTATGGTTGAAATGACGGAGGTGGCGACAATTTTATTGCACGCAACGAAGGATAGTCTTTTGATTTTAGACGAAGTAGGTCGTGGTACGAGTACGTATGACGGTTTGTCAATTGCTTGGTCGGTGATTGAATTCTTGATTAACAACGTTCATGCAAAAACGCTATTCTCAACGCATTATCATGAATTGACTGAATTGGAGACATCATTGCGGGGCGTCAAGAATTATAAAGTGACGGTTAAGGAATTAAACGGAGCGGTTGTATTTTTACGTAAAATTGCAAGAGGTGGCGCAAATCGAAGTTTTGGTATTGAAGTTGCTGCATTAGCTGGCGTACCTAAGGAAGTTACTTTAAGAGCAAAGGGCATTTTAAAGGCGTTAGAGAAAAATGATATTGCACGCGGAAAAATACAAATGGATGCTGTTGGTGTTGAAGAAAAAGAAGAAAGGCAATTTACCGAAGTGGAAAAACTTTTAATGGAAACAGATATCAATACGCTTTCTCCTATGCAGGCGTTGTTATTGCTTGGGGATTTGAAGGATAAATTGGAAGTGGAGAACTGATATGGCAAAAATTAATATATTGCCCGCAAAAGTATTTAATCGAATTGCTGCAGGCGAAGTGGTGGATAGACCTTATTCCGTTGTGAAAGAGCTTGTAGAGAATGCAATCGATGCAGGGGCGACAGAAATTCAAATCCATATTGAAAAAGGCGGCAAGCAGTTAATTCGCGTTGTTGATAACGGTTGCGGTATCGAGCGTGATGATTTGCATTCTGCTTTTCTTCCGCATGCAACGAGCAAAATCGCTGCTGCAGAAGATTTAGAAAATATCGTAACGCTTGGTTTTAGAGGGGAAGCTGTTGCGTCGATTGCGGCGGTATCAAAAATGACGATTACTTCCAAAACTTTAGGTGGTAAGTGTTATCAGCTTGCTTCTAACGGCGGTGAAATAGGAGAAATAAAGGAAGTTGCTGGAGATGACGGAACAGACGTTTGCGTTGAAATGCTCTTCTTTAATACACCTGTTCGTTTGAAATTTTTGAAATCGGAAAAAGCAGAGGAATCGGACATCACCAATTTTGTTTCCAGATTTATCCTTAGCAAACCGAATATTGCCTTCACCTATTACGTTAATGGTAAAAAGACCTTGCAATCTTTTGGTGAGGGCGTAGAAGAAGCATTAGTGAGTGTATATGGTGCGGCTATTTTGTCCAATGTTTTTGAAATAGACACCAATAAGCACGGGGTGAATATTAGGGGGTATATTGGCAATCAAAATTATTCAAAACCAAATAAAAGCTATCAAAGTGTATTTTTAAACGGTAGATATATTATTAATTCGACGATATCTGCCGCTTTAAGCAATGCTTATACGCCCTATTTGATGAAGCGACAATATCCTTTTTATGTTTTGTACATTGACGTACCGACGGAAATTGTAGACGTGAACGTGCATCCCAATAAAGCGGATGTTCGCTTTGCGGATAATCAAATTATATACGGTTGTATATATTCTGTTATTACGGCTGTTTTAGATGGACATACAAAGGCTTTGGAGTATATCGTTCAAGATAAGTCGCCTACAGTGCAAAGCACTGCGCCGATTATTGAAAAACAAGAAATTAAAGCGAGCGACGTTGAGAAAAATGTAAATTCTGATAATCATGTAGCAACGCAGAAAAAAGAAGAAAAGACGTTTGGTATTGCGACGTTAACGTATGAAGAGGCACAAAAAGAAATAGAAAATTGTGCGCCTGCGTTTAAAGCAAAGCAACAAGGCAAAGTACCTTTTGAGGAAGTGAAAAATTCACCCAAAAGGTATGTTTTTACTGAGTCAAGTGCTTCGTTTCAAAAGGAAAAGGAAGAAAAAAGCAAAACTAATGAAAAACAAAAGGTGAAAGGTGCCGAGCGTTTACAACAAAAATTCCCCGATTTGTTCTTTGAAAGAAACGTTTTGGAAGTGAATGACCCACAATATGAGCAAGCTAAAGCCAAAGGGGAGGAAGTCGATTTCTTCGCTGCAAATAAGAAATTCCTCGAAGAAATGGAAGTTAAGGCAAAACAAAATAAAATTGATATTTCGACGTGTACGTATGTCGGTAAATTGTTTAATACCTATTTAATGTATGAACGTCAAAACGAAATATATATTATTGATCAGCATGCTGCACACGAACGTTTGATATTCGATCGTTTAAAAGAACAAATGCAAAATCGTGCAGTTCTTCAACAACCCATGCTTGTGCCTTATAAACTCGATTTAAACGCTTTTGAAAGTGCCTTTATCGCAGAACGATTGGCGGATATTCGAGAAATGGGGTTTGATATTGAAGAATTTGGCGGAAATTCCTATAAAATTTCAGCCGTTCCTATGGATTTACAAAATATAGATTTAAGCGTATTTTTCAATGATATCTTGGGTGATGTCAGCGGTTATCGTTCAATTAAACTTGCGGATATTTTAAAGGATAAGCTTGCTTCGGCGGCTTGTAAAGCGGCGGTTAAGGGTGGTATGGATTTAACGCGTGATGAAATTGATGCATTATTTAAAATGATGGACGGTGATATGGGTTTAAAATGTCCGCATGGCAGACCGGTCGTTGTTAAAATGACTCGAACAGAGCTTGAAAAA
>SVHQ01000051.1 GCA_015055785.1 Clostridiales bacterium
AAAGTTAAAGGCACAATGGCTACGTATAGTGGTAGCAGACAGATAGCAGGTGCTACTTTTGAAGCAGTTGGTACGCATACATGTTCTAACTACACGGAAGCTACGTGTAAAGACCCTGCTACTTGAAAGGTTTGCGGCGCGGCAAAAGATGATATTTTAAGCACCGAACACAATTATGCAGATGCTACGTGTACACTCCCTAAAACATGTAATGTTTGTGGGGAAACGACTGGTGAAGCCACTGGGCACAACTACGTTGATGGTACTTGCTCTGTTTGCGGCGCTCAAGAAGGCGCAGTTGCTCAATATGTAAAGGTTACTAGTGCAGAAGAATTCACTACTGGTACTTACATCCTCGTAGTTAATACTAAGAACATCACCCTTTCCACCATTGATGGCTCTTGGATTAAAGGTAGCGAGTTAACAGCAGACAAGGTATCCGCAGATAATGTTATTGAAAAGGCTTTCGGTGACACTCTTGCTATCACTCTTGAAGTTTCGGATGATGGTGTAAAAATCAAGATTGGTGATACGTACATCAAGCCTTCGGGAGGCAACACCAATGGTATAGCTACTGGTGATTACACTTGGGCTTATGAATTCCAAACCGATGATACTATTATATTCAAGGGCACGGGTTCCGACACTGTTACATTGGCATATAATGTCCAAAATGCTGGTTTCCGTGGTTACAAAAATGCCACTGTAACTGGTAACAATGCTTCCAGTTATCCTTGCAAATTTACCGCATACAAGCTTGTTGGTTAATTAACATATTTGGATTAAATAAATTCAAAATATAGCAAAAATCGAAGCGCTCTCTTTTTGAGGGCGCTTCCCTTTTTTATTTGAGTTTCTACCCAACTGTCATTCTGAAAAGCAACGTACTCCCCACCCCCCTGTCATTCTGAGGAGCAACGCGACGTGAGAATCTCATATTTATTTATGCCTTATTTTATATGAGATTGCCACGGTCGCTATCGCTCCCTCGCAATGACCAATGGGCTACTTTTATATAAGATTGCCACGGTCGCTATCGCTCCCTCGCAATGACCAATGGGCTACTTTTATATGAGATTGCCACGGTCGCTATCGCTCCCTCGCAATGACCAACGTTCCGTTGGATTACGTTTTTCTATCTTTCAATATAGGGATTCCCCCCGCCCCTTTTCCATTGACATGGTATTTTAATTATGTTATAATATTCTTGAACAAAATACTTTACATAGGTGCTTTATGCAAAAGAAAATAAAAAAGCTGTGTTTGATTATATTGTCCGTTTTAACGTTGGCGTTTACAGCCACCGCTTGCGACAATATCAAAACTCCCTCCACGCCCTCGAACAGCGAAAACGGCGTTGTGGATGGCAGCGGCGAAAATAACAATAACGGCGAAAACAACAACGGCAATAACGAAGAGAAAAATCCTGAAGACGACCCTTTTTATATTTGGGCAGGCTCTGTCATGGACGACGCTTATTTATTGCCTAAAAACGAATATCTTTTAGGATATTACGAATTAAGCGGCACTGTTACGGAAATCGACGATGCAAATTCTACTAACAGCGCGATTTCTTTATATTTCAGCGTTTACGAACCGCAGGGCCGTCAAATGTATTGTTATAAATTAACGGGCAACGGCGTTCAGGATATTTCCGTTGGTGATTTTATCACAGTGTACGGCAGAATCATGAACTATAAGGATAAGAAAATTGAATTTGACGAGGGTTGTGAATTGATTTCTATCGGCAACGATGGCGGTTCTGGCGGTGGCTCTACCACGCCGCCCTCTCTCGATGGTGACCCGTATGCCAATATGTCCAAGACTGCATTTTACGCCGATTATACCCCTGCCACCAGCGCAGACGACGCTTACTATCGTTCGTTGCACGGTTTTATGTCGGGAGAACTTGAAACGCCCGACCAAGCACCGACAATTTCTTCCTATCAACCTAAAAAAGACGGTAAATTCATTCGAAACAGCGTGATGAATTTAAACGAGGACGGAAAAACATACACGGTTGTGGACGCTTACGGCAAAGAAGCATTCAAAGTATATAAAGACGGTGCGTATATCACTTTAGAAGAAGTAGCGGCATACGTGTATGCTTTCGGCTCTTATCCTGCAAACTACACTACTTCAAAAAAGACGAAACCGACTAGTAGTGTTTGGGGTGAATATTTACGATTAAATCATAACTCCTTTTCGGGTGATACTTCCCAATATCCCTACGAGCCTGAATTGCCGAATATCAGCGGCTGCGGCGGCACTTTAGAATATTATGAAATGGATATTGGCACGACTGGCACCGATTGCGACCCCTCATTCCCCGATGAATTATATAACGATGGTTCTACCATCACACGCGGTGCGGCTCGTATCGTTTACGGCAAAAATGACCTCGACAACGATGGCGTTTATGAAATTGGTGAGTTCCACGTGTTCTACACCTACAACCATTACAACGATTTCCAAGAATACCTTAATTATGAGGGCGGTTGGGGTGAAATGTTTGGCAATATCACGGGCGGCGGCTCTATTTCCAGTAAATATGACTATAGTCCCACCGATTACGTCGAAATCGTTTTGGAAGCTTTACCTGCTTCCTCTATCGCTTCCACGTCGGAAGTATTCTATTACGACAATAAAAAATTCTTCACCGCGATGAGCTATCCCATTTTCTACGTCGCATAAGCGCGAAAAAAACGTCTATTTTTTAAGAATACGATAAAACAGGACTTCCCCTTCGGAAAGTCCTGTTTCGTTTGTTTAAAGCGTGTTTTTCGCTTTCTTATTATTCTTGTGATTGTTTTGCCGTTAATTTACGGTAAACGTCCATATTCGTGCGCGATGCCTGCAAGGGGGTGACGGAAATATAGCCTTTAAAAATTGCTACGGTGTCGCGATTGAGGTCTTCGGGGTCGCTATCGGGAATGGGTTCACCCTCTTGAATGTACATATCTTCTGCTCCGTCGATTTTTCTAAAACGGTCGGAATAATAAGAAGTGCCTTGATAGGTTAAACGAATACCTTTTGACGTTGCGGGAATATTGATATTATAAATATCGTTTTCTTCCAACAAATGATTTTTTACAATATATTCGTAAACTTCGTCAAAATATTTCGACGCCGCTTCTTGTTCGTCGGGTGCGGAAGAATAAGCTATCGCCCTTACGCCTAACTTTGCCGCTTCAAACACCGCGCCAATCGTGCCCGAATACACGATATCTCCGCCGATATTTACCCCTTTATTAATGCCCGAAAGCACCAAATCAAACTGCTTATTCAAGCCTAACAGCCCAAAACGTACGCAATCCGCTGGCGTGGAATCGAGTGAATATGCCGTTATGCCGTCCATGAAAGGTACTTTTTTAATCTCTATTGGTTTGACAATCTCGATTGCGTGACTTTTTGCGCTCTGTTCCACTTTCGGCGCAACCACGGTGACTTCCCCTATTTTTTTTGCCCATTCCGCAAGCAGACGAATGCCCAGCGTATTCACGCCGTCGTCGTTTGTAATTAATATCCTCATAACCAACCCTCGTTGTTTGCTTTATAGTCTTTTAACAGCGCGTCAGCCTCTTTTAACAGTGCGCGCATTTCCGCGGTTGAATATACCGTCGCGCCTGCCGCACAAGCATGACCGCCGCCCTCGTAACGTTCTGCCAATTCGCTCACCGTTACGAAGCGGGAACGGAGTCTTACTCGAATGCTGCCGTCACCGTTGTCAATGAACGCAAGCCAAATAAGTGAATTTTTAATCGAATCCATATAGGAAACGGAAGCACTTGCCGCTTCGTTGGACAAAGAGAATTTACTTTTGATTTCGTCCGTGATGTGTATCCATGCCACGCCGTTTTTGGTGATTTTCATGTGTTTATATACAAAGGATTCAAATTTGAAAGCTTCGAAATCTTTCATATATAAATTTGCATAAATGACGTCCACGTCGATTTTTTGTTCAAGCATATTGCCCGCAAGGCGCATGGTTTCCCCTGAAACTTCACGGAAACGGAAACGTCCGGAATCGGTGACCATACCCGTATAAATATACGTTGCCGCTTGTGTATCTATCTTCAATTCGTCTTGGAATGCATCGTAAAATGCCGCCACCATTTCACACGTAGAAGAACGGTTTTCTTCCACCCACTCGTAATTTGCATAAGATTCAACGGGAATGTGATGGTCTATCTTCACAAGTTCTTTGCAAAGGCTGAATTTTTGATTGGAAATACGCTTGCTTGTCGCCGTATCTAATACAATTCCCAAAGCGTCGGCATACGCTTCGTCGGGCAGAGGTGCGTCCTCGCTCCCTAAAAAGGCAAGGTATTCGGAAAAATCCGCGTTCTGTAAATAGATTTCCTTTTCGGGATAGGTTAATTTTAAAATTGCCGCAAGACCCTTTGTCGAACCCACTGCATCACCGTCGGGACGAAAATGGCGGAATATGATTATCTTGTTGTATTCCTTGATTTTATTTAAAATTATCTGCATGTTCTCATTCATAATATGCAATTCCTTTTTTTACTGTGTTGTTTAAGCTTTGTCGTAAGCGTTGAGGTCTTCTAAAAGTGCCATTGCTTCGGCTTTGTTAGAAAGCGTTGCGCCGCACGCCTTTGCATGACCGCCGCCGCCGTATTTCACCGCTATCGGCTGTACCGTGTGTTTACTCGAACGGATTTCCACCAATATCTTGTCCTCTTCCGTTTCCGTAAAATTCACCCAGATATCCACGCCGCGAATATCCGACATTGTATTTACCATGCCGCGTGAAATGGTAAACGTATCCGCGCCGTACGTGCGCAATTCCTCTTTCGTTGTATAAATATACGCCACTTTATGCTGTGTGAATTGGATTTTTAAAACAAATTGCGCGCGCAAACGCACGTAGAAAAAATCATCCGCATAAAGCTGGGAATAAATATCGTTCGTATTAAAATCTTGTTTCATAAGTTCCGAAGCCAAACGGAAGGTATTGGCCGAGGTGGAATCATAACGAAACCGCCCTGAATCGGTGACCATGCCCGTAAAAAGAGCTTTGGCTGACGCGGGAGAAAGGCGCAAACCGCTGCTTACCGCAAAATCGGTGATTAATCCGCAACAGCTTTCATAGGAAGTATCCACCACTTCAAAATCAGCGATTTTTTCACAATAGATGTGATGATCGAAACGCACCGTTTTCGCCGCTGTTTTATAACGCTCGTCACTGATAAGCGAAGACGAACCGCTATCTAAAATAACAGCCAATGCGCCGTTATAAACGCTGTCCTCTATTTCATCCATGACAGAACCATCCATAAACGCATAACGCTTTGCATGATCGCCCACGGCGTATATCTTTTTTTCGGGGAAATTATCCTGCAAAAGACATTTTAACCCTATTTGGCTGCCCAAAGCATCCCCGTCGGGGCTGGTGTGTCTATGAATGATAATCGTGGAGTGATTTTTAATTTCCTGTAAAATCTGTTTGAACATATTATGCCTCTTTACTCGTTTTTCTATTTAATCGTCAAAATAACCGCGATATTGCAATCTGTGGTCAGATTCGCGGAACAAAAATCCGTGCAATTCAATGAAATAATCATCGGTCATGCTCGCGATGTAATCTACGACGAGTTGATTGGGCTCCGTCTTTTCATAAGGCGTTTCCCTTTTAAACGACATTTTGGATATATGCTGTAAATGATGAGTGTATATGGGCGAAGTTTGATTGCCTTGTTTTAAATCGTCTAATAATTGTCCGTAGACGTCTTCCATCATCGGTTGTACAGATGCGTTCAAGCCCGTATGCGCCGTTGCTCGATTGTATATTTTTTCGTAATTTTCTTTCTTGGTCTTTTTCAAGGCTTGAAAATGCGCCAAATCTAATTTAATATACGGTTTACCATAACTGTTTTCTATCACGTTTACAATGAGATTGTTCACCATTTCCGCGTAGGTTTCGCCCAGTTCGTTTTTCTCAAAAGCCTCTGCACCGATAGCTTTGGC
This sequence comes from Clostridiales bacterium, assembly GCA_015055785.1. The sequence goes on from SVHQ01000051.1 coordinate 5,989, forward strand.
TAAAATAGCGTCCTCTCGGTCCTTACCCAAATAGGCAATAATGTCGGAAATACGCACCACCGCCCCCTCCAACGTCGAAGGCATGATTTTGTCGGCGTATTTTTTATCCAAAGCACACGATTCCATCATCTTGTCAAACTGCGCAAAATCTTGCAAGGGCGCAGGATGATATTCCAACAATTCCAGCTCCCCATTATGACAGGCAATTCCGTCTAAAGTTTGCAAAGTAAGATTATATGGATGTATTTTATCCAAAACTCGCACCGAATGAATATTGTGTAAAAAATGCCTGCCTGTATGCTCGAAATACAGTTTATCTAAAAGGCTCTCGCCCGTATGTGCAAAAGCGGGATGACCGATATCATGGCCAAGCGCAATCGCTTCGATAAGGTCTAAATTTAAATGCAACGCGCTGCCAATCGTTCTTGCTATACGGGAAACGAACTGCACGTGCAGACTGCGACGGGTCATATCGTCGTTTTTGAAAAGAGAATACACCTGCGTTTTGTCGGCATAACGGCTGAAAAACGGACAGCGCATAATTCTATCAATATCTTCCATGAATGCGTTGCGCCATACGTTTGTACCGCCCTTTTCCGCCATTCGTCTAACAATGGAAGCATTATCAAAGCCTACAAGAGGATAACTGCCCGTTTGCTTTTCTTCCTCTATCTTGTTTATTAAATTTTCGGAAAGTTTTTCGTAATTCGGCATTCGTTACCTCTTTCTTTTTGTATTGCCCCATATTATTCGATGGATTGCAATCTTCCGTTCACTATCTCTATCGTTGTACCGTAATTATTTACATATTTTTGAATAGGACCTATCAAAATAATAATGTCTCCTATTTTGGGTGGATTGGTCATGGCATCATAACGAATTGCGCCCGTTTGATTATACGTGCCGTAAATATACAACTCGTTCCCTGCATCGTCTTGAATGGTTATGTTGCCATACGTTGCGTTCGAAATTGAAACAACTTTACCTTGGACGCAATAATTCGCTGACGTTGTTTCCCCGCTTTTCAATTTATTGCCAATGGCTAACACTTCGGGAATTGTGGCTAAAATCGTTTCCTTTTGCATATTGCCTTTTTCTATATACGCCGCAACCAAATCCCTTGCATATACCCCCACGTCATAACGCTCAATTTCCGTTAAATGATTGGGTCCGTACTTGGACGTATAGGAATCCACGATTATGTAATAGGTCTTATTTAAGCTGATATTATTTTTAACTTGCGCGCCGTAATCACCGTAAGCAATATAATAATCGCTATTGCTCGATTGGAAAAATTTATCGTTCAAATTCGAGCCTTTCACCGAACAAAGCACCAATTGATTATCAAACGGCAATATCCCTTGCAAATCACCATAGAGAACGTCGCCGACGTATAAGTTATACGGACTGCGGACGTTTAAAAATCCGCCGCCTAAGACGATATCGTATTCATCGCCCCATCTTTCTATGCCTGTTTCATAGTATAATTGCGCTACCAACTGACAAATTTCTTTGCCATTACGCAAGCAATCGTTGCGGCCGACTACTTTTCCTGCCTTTTCGATTTCCTTTTCGTATTTTTTCAGAAGCGTTTCGACAACGGGGTCATCTGCCAAATGTGTGTATTCGTCTGCGGATATATATTCCGCCGTGTTTACCTTGACGCTGTCTGTACCCGTATCCACCGTGATTTCCGCGTGCGATATACCTTGATTATCGCCGCCGCCTTGTAAATGATATACCCCTTTGGAATCGGTCAATACATAATTTTGATGACTGTGCGCTTCAAAAACAAGGTCCACGTAGCCTTGCGATAAAGAAACGTCATAATAGGTGAATTTACTATCCGAAAGCTTCTGCGGCGTAGGGTATGAATTACCATAGCCGTCATGAATGGAATAGATAATACAGTCCGCGCCCTGCTGACGCAATTTTTGCGATTCTGCTTTGACAAGCGACGTGAGTTCACTGCCCGTTTTAAAATAAAAACCGCTTGAATAATCCCCTGATATCGAGGAATAACAATTGCCTATTGCACCGATGATGCCGATTTTTGCACCGTTTTGCTCTATCATAACCGAGGAATCACAATATTCCACCCGCTGTTTTGTCGTGCTGTCGTAAATATTGATAGCGAGAAATGGAAATTCTGCCAACTGTGCATTGTTTTCTATATACGCTTCGCCCCAATCGTATTCATGATTGCCTATCGTCATGCTCGCAAAATCCAATTCGTTCATCCATTCGGTGATAATCGCCCCTTTGGTGAGGTTGGATTCCGACGTCCCCTGCCACATATCCCCTGAGGATAACAAAATGGTGTTTTCATTTTCCTGCCTTGCTTGTTTAAAGAAGGTGGAAAGCTCATCCACCCCCTCTTGCGCTTCGGTATTGGAAAATTTGCCGTGCAAATCATTCACTGCATAAATGTCTATCGTAACACTTCCGTTGTCTGACCCCGTGCCGCCCGAAGAATTACCCATCTGACCGCCCGATTGATTGGTGGATGAATCCCCCGATATATCCCCCGACGTGCCGCCCGAAGGAAATGCCGTGCAGCCAGATAAGAATATGATAAAACCTAAAATAAAGGCCAAAAAACCTTTCTTTTGCATAAATATCCCCTTAATCGTTTATAATTTTTTACATACATAGTTATTATAACATAAATTGCACATATTTTCAAGTGTTCTATTGAAAATAACCGACAAAATACAGCAAAAATAGAAAAAGCACTTCTTTTGAAGTGCAGAATGTTTGGTATAGCGGCGGAGAATGAGCTCCGCTTTACAATCGCCCACGTATGAATGTGGGGTACGCTATCTTTGCAACCAACGGATACAATGTTCATACGCAATTACCGTTGACAGCATGGTGTTCCCGTCGGGAATCGAACCCAAAATGCAAACTTAGGAGTTTTCATAGGTGTTCGCGCCCATCTGCGAATAGGTGATTTTCTTGCAAAATAAGCGTAAAATCCACCGAAAAGATAGATTTTACGCTTGGTAGGTTGTGTGTTTTTTGGTGTCTTTTATAGTGTTTAATATCGTGCGGGTGTACAAAGGGTGTAAACTAATTATGTACCCGGCTTGAACTTGTGCCCACATTTTTGACACACATTCATAGGCTTTCCACTACCAATAAATCCTGATACCATTGAATATCCACGGTTTATAGTAGCAATCGATGTTGAACCACACTTGGGGCATGTAGGAATTCCTCGAGCAGAATATTCCGCTCTTTTTTTGTTCAATTCCGCTTGTTTTTTGCGTTCAAGTTCTTCTTTTGCTTTTTTAGCCTCTTGCATTGCTTTTGCCGCTTCTCGACCTGCTTGTACTTTCTTTTTATATTGTGCAAAATCGTTTTTCGCAAGATTGTAATTTTTTATCCCCGAAACACAAGCAGCAATACATATACCCGCTAATATTAAACAGAAGATAAAGGCGGGAAACCAATCAATACAATATATTGCACACCCCAGTGCAAAGACCGAGGTAATTCCCAATGCTACCGATCCGCCAATTTTTGGCATAGGTATATCATTTTCACTTTCTACATTGCTTTTAAGAAGCGGTTGTGAGGTTTTGTCGTAATTACTTTGTGTTTTACAATTATTATCTTGATTATTAGCAGTTGAATTTACTGCGCAGCCACATTCTTGACAAAATTTTGCATTGGAGGGAATTTGGTTCCCGCATTTCGGACATTTGATTAAATCCATTTCTTTTACCTCACATTGAATTTATTGATTACATTATATCACAGTTTATGTCATATATCAAGATTTTTACAGGACACACATTCCCTAAAAATGAAATTTTAGGGAACAGGATAAGGAGTGGGGTCAAATTGCCATCACTACGACAATTTAACCCCTCTCCG
>SVHQ01000052.1 GCA_015055785.1 Clostridiales bacterium
GATGCGCCTGCGATGATTTTGGACGAAGCAACTTCCTCTATCGACACGCGTACAGAAGCGCTTGTTAATGACGGTATGGATAAATTAATGCATGGCAGAACGGTGTTTGTCATCGCGCATAGATTATCCACAGTGCGCAATTCCAACGCAATTATGGTTTTAGATCACGGCCGCATTATCGAACGCGGTACGCATGAACAACTCATCGAACAGAAAGGGACGTATTATCAGTTATATACTGGCGCCTTTGAGTTGGAGTAAAACAAAGAATATAAGGCGCATTTCAGCGTTGTAACTGCGTGCGCTTTGCTCGTGTACGTCCATGTACACTCCCGTCAGCGTACTCGTTACGCCTTGAACTGCTTGCATCTTGCTTTGTTTTACGTCGCTTGGAATAAGCATGGCAAAGGGTCAAGGGACATTGTCCCTTGTGGGAGGTTGAGGACAACGCCCTCGCATAAATAACCCCCAAGAAAAGTAAACGATAGTTTGCGCACTCACCGCGATAGCGGTCAATGGACGAAACCCAAAAACTGAACAAATAAAAGCGAAGTAGCGGTTGTATAATAATATGCAACCGCTGCTTTTATATATTGAAAAACCTAGAACACCTAAAACACCCTACCCATGTATGCGTTGAATTAGATTTCAAACAAAAAAACGACTGTTTTTTAACAGTCGTTTTTTTATGCTATATTAACTTTTCAATTAAATGTAAACCAAATTTGTCTACCCATTCTCTTGCCGTTTCTTCCGATTGCGGATCGAACACGTCTTTGGCTTGGTGCGCGTCAGCACCGAAAACAATGTCGTTGCCAACCTCTGCGGCAATTTTAAAGAAAGGTATCGAGGGGTAATGCCGCTGCGTGCGAAGCCCCAAGAAATTTAATTCCAAAGGTACACCCATACGTTTTGCACCCTCGCACAAACGCCGATATTCCTGCTCTACAACTTGCGGGGAGAAATGCATACCTGCCAAATCAGGGTGCGCAAGATAGAGAAAATCCCCCGTGGCAAGACCTGCAAGCACCTGCGACACGTACGCTACCAAAGCATAATCGCCTTTCATAGACCCACCGCCGTGCTGTGTGATTTCATTGCCGATAAAATGTTGACCTAAAATCAAATAATCGGGGTTGACGCGGTTTAAAAAAGCAATTTCTTCCTTATGATAATCGGGATAATATTCCAGCTCGAAGCCGCAAAGTATGCGGATATCCTTTTCGTATTCCCTTGCAAGCGCGCGTATGCTATCGGCGTATTCTTCCAGCTCTTCCACCCTCATGCGAAAAGTTGAATAATAATCTGTTTCGGGAAAAAGATAGGGGGCATGGTCGGAGAAACCCAACGTTTTCATGCCGTTTTGAATAGCACATTCTACGTATTCGCGTTCGGTGTCGCTTGCATGATTGCAGCGCGCTGTATGTGTATGATAATTATGTTGCATGAGATACCTGTCGTTTCAATGGATAGATAGAAAATTTACAAGACTTTTGCAAGGAAATCCTGCAAGCGTTCGTCTTTGGGGTTTTCGAAAAATTCCTCAGGAGCATTCTCTTCGCGGATGACCCCTTCACTGATGAAAATGACGCGGTTTGCCACCTCTTTGGCAAAGCCCATTTCGTGCGTCACCACGACCATGGTCATTCCATTTTGCGCAAGTTCCGTCATAACTTTCAATACTTCGCCTACCATTTCAGGGTCAAGCGCGGAAGTGGGTTCGTCGAAAAGCATGACGTCCGGTTCCATAGCCAAAGCACGCACAATGGCAATACGCTGTTTCTGACCGCCTGAAAGAGTGGAGGGATAAGCGTTTGCTTTGTCCTCCAAGCCAACTTTTTTAAGCAATTCCATCGCTTTTGCATTGGCTTCTTCCTGCGGAATTTTCTTTAATTTCACCGGCGCGAGCGTGATATTTTTCAATACGGTGAGGTGGGGGAAAAGGTTGAATTGTTGGAATACCATGCCGATTTTTTGACGAAGAAGATTGACGTTTTTCGCTGCTATTTTTTCAATTTGCTTTTCAGCCTTTCGCAAATCTTCATACTGTGTTTTTAAATTCTGGTATTTTTCTTCCGCTTCTTCGTTGAATTGATGGGACTTTTTAAGCGCCAACAATGCTTTCATTTCGCGTTTGAGATATACGCGTTCGTTTTTAAACAGATATTCGTCGTTCAAAAGTATTTCGCCTGCTGAGGGCATTTCCAAGAGGTTTAAACAGCGTAAAAAGGTGGATTTTCCGCAGCCCGAGGGACCGATTACCGCCACAACGTCGCCTTTATGGATATCGATATTAATGCCGTTTAAAACGTCGAGCTTACCGAACGATTTATGCAGTTTTTTAACGGAAATGATAGGTTTTTTCTTTTCTACGGTTTCGTTAATTGTCATATTATCGTTCATTTTTATTTAACCTCTTTTCCATAATATTGATTAGCCACGTGATAAAGAGTACCAACACGAGGTAGACAATCGCCAATGCGATGTAAGGCACGAAGTATTCGTACGTTGAAGCGGCGATATTTTGGAAAGATTTTGTGATATCAAGAACGGCAATAAAGCTGACAACAGAAGTTTCTTTGATTAAAGCAATAAACTCATTGCCGAGGGTAGGTAAAATATTTTTAATTGCTTGCGGTAAAATAATGCGAATCATTGTGCCTGCGAAGCCGAAGCCCAAAGAACGCCCAGCTTCCATTTGACCAACGTCTACAGCGTTAATACCGCCACGTAAAATTTCAGCCATATATGCGGCACTGTTCATGCCGAAAATGATGACCGCTTCCATCACCGATTCTATTTCAATTCCCAACATAGGGAAGAGTGCGAAGTGCATTAAAAGCAACTGCACGACCATCGGAGTGCCGCGGAAAAGGGTTACGTAGATATCACAAATCACCTGTGCGATTTTCACCAAGGGATTTTTGCTGGGGATAATTTTTACCGTTGCGATGATGCAGCCGAGTAAAAAACCTATCAAAAGACCAAACACCGCAATCATTGCGGTGTTGGAAAGTCCTTTGAAAAAGTCGTTATATCCACCGTATTCAAAAAAGTGTTTTATAAATATTTGAATATTTTCCATAAGGGGGATATTTCCTAATAACGTTCGTTATTTTTGATTATTTGTTCATGCTGTCTGCAATCATTAAAGAGGGTTGCATATCAAGAATGACTGCATTGATTTTGCCGTTTTGCAAATCTTTCATTGCCAATGCACCCGTAGTATAACCTTTCGTCGTGAGGTTGGTGAAGCCGTCGTATTCAAAGTCTGCGTTGCCTGCCGAATACATGAATCCCGTCGTAGCGTTCTGCGTGCCGATGACGTAGTTTTTATCTTTTGTTGCAAGGATAGCTTCTACGTCAGCTGCCGTTTTACAAGCATCAAAGGTTGTGTCGCTTGCAAGAACAGAGATAACTTGTGCGGAAGAATAGTACGGAGTTGCGAAATTTACTTGCTGTCTACGCGTTTCGTTTACCGTCATACCTGCCATACCGATATCGCTTTCGCCATTCTTAACGCTAGGGATAATTGAATCGAATTCCATGTCGTATACGAAAAGCGTTTTGTTCATTGCCGTAGCAAGTTTGTATGCGATTTCTACGTCAACGCCTTTGAATTTAGAACCTTCCTTATATTCAAAGGGAGGGAAGTAAGCGTTGGTTGCCATAACAAAATCATTTTCAGTGGGACTAGCGCTCTTATTTTCATAAGTGAACGTTGCTGTACCGTCGAAATAGGAATTGATGAGTGTGTCAAGGCTACCATCAGATTCCCATGTTGCGAGGTAATTATTTACAGCGCTGAGCAAATCTGCGTTTTCTTTTGCGATAGCGAAAGCGTAATCTTCTTCCGTAAGCATGATTTCTTTCATAACCTTGATGTTTTCAGCTTCGTCTTTTTTGTCACCGCAAGAAGCGAAACAAAACGTCGTGCATGCAGCTACTGCTGCGAGAACTGTTGCGATAAATTTTTTCATGTTTTTTTCTCCTTTTTTGAGTTGTTTTTTCACTCTTATGCCGTACATTTTATACCTTATTTATAATAAAGTCAATCGATTTTGCATAAAATTTGTGATTATTTCCACAATATAATTCACATGAATGCATAAATGTATAAAACCTTTGAATATAAGGTATAAAAGCATATTTTTATGCAAAAAAGAATTGTGGGAAAGGGAGAATTTATCGACGGTTTATTTTAGAAAAGTCTTGCCTTTCTTTTCAATATGTGCTATAATAGCAACGAAAAAAATGAAAAGTAGGATAAGAGATTGAACAACGAATTTTTTTCTTTTGAAGTGATAAGGACAGACCCCGAAACAGGGGCGCGTGCAGGGGTATTGCATACGCCGCATGGGGATATTGAAACGCCTGTATATATGCCCGTTGGTACGCAAGCGACGGTGAAAGGGGTTTTTCCGCGCGATTTGAAAGAGGCAGGCTCGCAAATTATTTTGGCAAACACTTATCATTTATACATGCGTCCAGGCGACGACATCGTGAAGAAAGCGGGCGGTTTGCATAAATTTATGAATTGGGACAAACCGATTTTGACGGATAGCGGCGGTTTTCAGGTGTTCTCCTTGGGGAAACTCAACAAAATCACTGACGAGGGCGTAGAATTTTCTTCTAACATCGATGGCAGTAAACATTTCTTTACCCCCGAAAAAGCCATGCAAGTGGAGCAAAACCTTGGCGCGGACATCATTATGGCGTTTGATGAATGCAGTGAATACGGCTATAATCACGCGCAGGCGGAAGCGGCGATGAAACGTACAGCGGCTTGGTTGGAACGCTGTTATAAGTTTCACGATAAACAAGAACAAGCTTTGTTTCCCATCGTGCAGGGGAATATGTACAAGGATTTGCGCGGCGAGAGTCTTAGAAGAACTTTGCCTTTCGTGAAACACGGGATTGCCATTGGCGGTCTGTCCGTCGGTGAACCCAAACCGATTATGTATGAAATGCTCGATTATTTACAGCCCTTGCTGCCTACCGACGTGCCTCGTTATTTGATGGGCGTAGGCTCTCCCGACTGTTTGATTGAGGGCACGCTTCGCGGAGTGGATATGTTCGACTGTGTTTTGGCGACAAGAATTGCCAGAAACGGCACGGCAATGACGTCGAACGGTCGTGTGGTAGTGCGTAACGGTAGATATAAAGAGGACTTCACGCCACTCGATAGTGAATGTGATTGTTACTGCTGTAAAAATTATACCAAAGCCTATTTGCGCCACATGATTAACGTCAATGAAATGTATGGGGCAATGTTGCTCAGTTTGCACAATATCACCTTCTTGCATAAGCTGATGAAAGGCTTGCGCGAATCAATTCTTGGCGGCTACGTTAAAGAATACACGCAGGAATTCTATCGTAAATACGGCGGCGAAGGAAAATGGTAATCGAATAAATAAACGCGTTTTTGTCAAAAGAGCGCGTTTTTAACTTTTTTAAAGATTTTTGCTGAAACTACTTGACAAGACATATATCGTACGATATCATTTTGATATCATATAGTGTTTTCTTACTTTAAAATGGAGTGAAGAGATGAAAAATATCATTGAAATTCATAATTTATACAAAAGTTATGGTGACGTCAAAGCTGTTCGTGGTTTGTCCTTTTGTGTGAAGAAAGGGGAACTGTTTGCCTTTCTTGGGGTGAACGGTGCAGGGAAGAGCACGAGCATCTCCATTATGTGCGGTCAATTAGAAAAGGACGGGGGCAGGGTTGAGATTAACGGTAAAAATTTAGACGAGAGCTTAGAGGAAATCAAGCGTGAATTGGGGGTAGTTTTTCAAAATTCCGTGCTGGACAAACCTTTATCTGTTTACGATAATTTAAAGACGCGTGCGGCGTTATATGGGATAGAGGGTCAGATGTTTGAACAGCGTTTGCAGGAATTAGACCTTTTATTTGATTTGAAAGAAATTCTGCATAGACCCGTTGGAAAATTGTCGGGAGGGCAAAGACGCCGCGTGGACGTAGCGCGCGCTCTTTTACACAAACCGAAAATTTTAATTTTAGACGAGCCGACAACGGGTTTAGATCCGCAGACAAGGCAAACGGTGTGGAGAATTATATCCGATTTACAAAAACGGGAAAATATGACGGTGTTTTTGACGACGCATTATATGGAAGAGGCGGCGGAAGCCGATTACGTTGTGATATTGGATGGCGGGGAAATTGTGGCGAGAGGTACGCCGTTAGAGCTAAAAAATGAATATTCCGCCGATTATATAACGATGTACGGGGTAACCAAAGCGCAAGTGCAGTCGCTGAACAAACCTTATGAGGAAGTGGCGAACGGATATCGAATTGCGGTAAAAAATACAGCGGAAGCGACGGAGATGATTTTGGAAAATCCTGCATTGTTTCAAGATTATGAAATAGTAAAAGGGAAAATGGATGACGTATTTCTCGCGGCAACGGGGAAGAATTTAGAAGGGGGGAATGTATGAGAACGTTAAAAGCTTTGGTTTTAAGAAACACGAAAATGTTTTTTAAGGATAAGGGAATGTTTTTCACGGCTTTGATAACGCCTGCCATTTTACTTGTGTTGTACATATCTTTCTTATATAACGTGTATGAGGATAGTTTTTCTTCCATTTTTCCTGCGGAATTAAACGTGGATGAGAAGTTGGTGAAAGGTTTGGTGGGCGGCTTGCTCTTGTCCTCGCTCTTGGCTGTGAGTTGCGTGACGGTGTCCTTTTGCGCCAATCTTTTTATGGTACAGGACAAGGTGACGGGGGCACGATATGATTTGACCATCGCGCCCGTGAAGCCACATACGCTGGCACTGGGGTATTATCTTTCAACGGCGATTAGCGGACTTGTCATTAGCTGTATTGCAACGCTTTTGGGTATGATATATTTGGCGGTGATAGGCTGGTATATGTCGTTTACAGACGTGTGTTTGATGTTTTTGGACGTTTTGCTGTTGGTTTTATTTGGAACGGCGTTATCATCGCTTGTGTGTTATCCCTTATCAACGCAGGGGCAGATTTCGGCTGTGGGCACGATTGTCAGTTCGGGATATGGTTTTATTTGCGGAGCGTATATGCCCATTTCCTCTTTTTCTGCGGGACTTCGCAATACGCTATCCTTTCTGCCGGGCACGTATGCCACGTCACTGATACGAAATCATGCCTTGGCAGGGGTATTTCGGGAGATGGAAAGCTTGTGTTATCCCGAGGAGATTATAAAAACCGTGCGCGACGTAGCCGATTGTAATTTATATTTTTTTAATAGCAGTGTGGCGACTTGGCAAATGTATTTAATTTTAATCGGTTCTATCCTTTTTCTGGCAGGCATGTACGTGTTGATTCATGTTTTAAGGGTAAAAAAGACTTTAAAAAGCAAAAACAAATAAAAATTAATTAAATTATAAAATGAAAGGGGCATGTACGCGTTGAATTTATTTTCAAGAGCGGAAATGTCCTTTTTATTTTTATTGGATTTTTGAAAAAAAGATGAAAAATCAGTTAAAAAAAGAAAAAAATACCAAATATACGGGAAAACGCTTGCAAAAAAACAAAAAAAAGGCTATCATAGTAACAGTTAAAAAATAACGGCGCGAATGGCGCATTAAAAGGAGAAAAATCATGTTATTGAATTTATTGAGCGCATCTTCGGACGTTTCTGCAAATGATGGCAATCAATGGGGTACGCTTATCATGATGGGCGTTTTGCTTATCATTGTCATCGCATTTTCCATTTACAACAGACGTACGCAGAAAAAGAGACAGGAAGAAACTCAAAAACAGCTTGACGCAATTAAACCGGGCACGAAAGTAAAGACGATTGGTGGCATTTGCGGCACCGTTGTAGAACTTTGCGACGACAATGCTTTCATTTTAGAAACGGGCAGCAAAAAGAGCGGTAAATCGTATATCAAGTTTGATAAACAAGCGGTTTATCAATCGGATGCAGTTGTGGAAGAAACGAAAAAAGAAGAAGTGAAAGACGTGGTGGAAAAACCCGTTCAAGAAAAGACGGAAGAAAGCGAAACGCAAGAATAATTTCGCTTGTCGAGCCATAATGGCTATAAAAACGAAATAAAAATTCTAAAAAACGAACGCCTTCGCATAGGATAATGCGGAGGTGTTTTTATGTATCAAGAATCATCATACGGTAATGGATTTTTTTCCGTGCTCAAAAGCGTTGGAGCAGCGCTTTTATTATCCTTTTTATTTACGATTATTTTTGCAGTGGTGATGTATTACGCGCCCATTTCGCAAAAGGTGGTGTATCCCGTAAACCAAACGGTGAAAGTGCTGTCTATCCTCGTGGGTACGTTGCTTTTTATACGCGGGGAAAAGGGTTGGCTTAAAGGCGGCGGCGTGGGGTTACTTTTCACGGCGCTTTCCTATCTCGCGTTCTCGGCAATCGGCGGCGATTTTTCCCTTTCATGGCTGATTTTTGTAGAGCTTGCTTTTGCGCTTGTGGCAGGCGCGCTGGGCGGTATTATCGCGGTCAATCTCAGGAATTAAGCGATGGTTAGGCTATTATATGGGTTAAAGCAGGTGGAAACGGCGGTGAAAAGCCGAAAAAAGTGGACGAAAAGCGACTTGTTGTATTCTTTTCGCGAAAACTGTAAAAAAAATAGGAAAAGCGCTTGCAATTTATCGAAAAGTATATTATAATAATAACACAAATTTTTTAAATCATACAGGAGGTCGGCTATGATTAAAACGATTGCAAAACCTGCAGAAAAGAAGGTAACCGGTTGCGGCGAATGCAGAAGCACCTGTCAATCCGCTTGTAAAACCAGCTGTACGGTAGGTAACCAGTCCTGCGAAAGAGTTACGCGCGAACAGAAAATCGAACGTAAATAATCTAAGGCTTTGTTCGGCAGCAGCCGAATCTAAAAAAAATTAGGAAAAAATCGCAAAACGGCGTATTGATAGAGTACGCCGTTTTTAACCGAGTTTTGTGGCATACGGAGGGTTAGTATCACCGTGATACACGTATTTCATTACAAAGACAAAAATTACATCTACGACGTGGGCAGCGGCGCTTTGCACGAATGTGACAGACCTACTGCCGATTATCTGAAAGCAAAAGAGGAAGGACAAGCTGTCGATATCACCTATATCACCGACGAACAGATAAAAGAAATTTTGTCGGACGTGGAGGGTTTGAAGGAGCAAGGCTTGCTTTTTAAAGACGAAGTGAAATCCTATCCGATGAAGAGCAATGAAATCAAGGCTTTGTGTATTCACATTTGCCACGATTGCAATTTCCGTTGCCGTTATTGCTTTGCGGACGAGGGCGCATACCATTCCAAGCGTGAATCGATGTCGCTTGAAACGGCGAAAGCGGCGGTGGACTTTTTGATTGCCAACAGTGGCAATAGAAAGGTGCTGGAAATGGATTTCTTCGGTGGTGAACCGCTCATGAATTTCGACGTTTTGAAAAAGACGGTTTACTACGCGAAAGAAGCAGGGGAAAAAGCAGGCAAAAAATTCCTTTTCACCACGACGACGAACGCATTGTTGCTTAACGACGAAGTGATTAAATTTTTCAACGAAGAAATGGAAAACGTGGTGCTTTCGCTCGATGGGCGTAAGGAAGTACATGACGCGATTCGTAAATCCATCAACGGTAAGGGCACGTTCGATTTGATTATTGATAAAATCAAGAACTTCATTTCTTTGCGTGGGGATAAGAGCTATTACGTGCGCGGCACGTTTACGGCG
>SVHQ01000053.1 GCA_015055785.1 Clostridiales bacterium
GAAATTCTCAACAGTGACGCGCAAGAAACGGTGGTGACGGGGATAGATATTTCTGAATATAAGGACGAAAAGGGCCGTGATTTGACGGCGTTGATGCTGGCGATTAAAGACGCGGAAACGCGAATAAGGCTTGGCTCGATTGAGGTCAGCCTTATTACGGAAGAATTTTTATCGGCGTTAAAGCAAATAAAACATTTTGCACCGCAATTCCATTTGTCTTTACAAAGCGGTTCGGATAAAGTGTTGAGGAGTATGAATCGTCATTACACCCGCGCGGAATATTTGGAAAAATGCGAAATGATTTATCGCACCTTTCCCAATGCCGCGATTACGACGGATATCATTGTCGGTTTTCCGACGGAAACGGAAGAGGATTTTGCCGATTCGTTGCGTATTGTAGAAGAAGCGCATTTTTCGCAAATCCACGCTTTTCCCTATTCACCGCGAGAGGGCACGAATGCGTATAAAAAGTATAAAGAATTACCGTTTGCATTGAAAAAAGAGCGTGTGGAAAAATTGATAGCCAAGGGCATGGCCGAAAAACAAAAATATATCGAACGCTTTATCGGCAAAACGTTAGAAATTGTTCCAGAAAATTGTTACGACGGGTTTACGGAGGGGTATTCGGAGAATTATATTCGTATTTACGTAGAGGGCGAAATGGAAAAACGCCCCACCCATGTACGCGTTGAGCGTCTTTTTAAAGACGGCGTGTTGGCAAAAACATTAGAATGACAAATTTGAGTAAATTAGGAGATAGTATATATGGAAAACTGTATTTTTTGTAAAATTATCGTAGGGGAAATTCCCTCTCCCAGACTGTATGAGGACGATGAAATGATTATCATTCGTGATATCGAGCCGAAAGCAAAATTGCATTATTTATGCATTCCCAAAACGCATTTTGCGCTCCTTTCCGAAATGGATGAAGCGCGTGCGGAAATTGTCAAGCATTGTTTTGAGAAAATCCCTACTCTCGTGAAAACGCTTGGTTTGCAGGACGGTTATCGTATTATCATCAATCAAGGCGAAAACGGCGGTCAGACGGTGCATCATCTGCATATTCACTTGCTTGGCGGCGAACCTTTGGGGGATTTCTAATCAAAATCCGCTGCGTAAAAAATAAACGTTTAAAATAAAATTATCTGTCAATAATTCCTTTTGTGTTACTTGTCAACAGAGTACGCGAGAGGAATTTTTTATGTCGATTTTTTTATATAAATTAAAATCTTTTATACAAACGCTCGTTGCTTTAATTTTAGTTACAGGCGTGTTATGCTTTTTTGGGGGGATGAACGTCAGCCGTTTTTCAACGATAGAGGGGGAGCACGTTTTTTATTTACAATCGGCGTCTTCGCAGGGTTTGCGCAAGGAAAAACTGACCTTGCGTGATTTTCCCAATATACGCGGCGAAAGCGTATGTTTTTCTATTTTACAGCAAACGGGAATTAAAAATATGACAGAAAAAGAAGCCGAAAAGATAGCGGAAACAATTGCGAAAGAATATGACGCGGTCATTTTATTTACGGAAGAGATTGCAGGCATCAAATCCTATTACGCGCACACCCTTCGTTGGCATGACGGCGTGACGTTGGAGGGGAGAAAGGTCAATTTGCATATCGCTATCCATTTAAAAAACGGCGAGGGGGCAATAGGGAGCCCGATTATTTTTGATGGATATTGAGGTCTGTGTTTATTTTTAAAGAAATGAAAAAGGTATGTATAAAAGAATTGGTTTGTGGAAAGAATTTACATACAAAACGATTTTTCGGAGGACAGATAAACATGAACGAACAGAACAACAACGAGAAAAAGACGGAGAAAACACCTGAATCAAAGTCCGCACCCAATAAGACGGGAAAGCCAAAGATAAAGCAGTCTTGGAAGACATGGGCGATTTGGAGAAAGCTTAGTCGGTTAAAGATGATGAACAAGGAAAAGAAGTTCTATCTGTATACGGCGGTGAGCTGTGCGGCGGCATTGGTGGCTATTGTTATTATAGCGGTTGCTATCAGTGCGAACGACGTAGAGCCGCAGGCGGGAATGAATGGTACAAGCAATTCCACCCCTGTGCAGGATTCTTCAAACGGAAACGGGGATTCCACAACGGATAACAAACCGGTTATCACCACGCCCGAGGGAATGATTATGCCTGTGGAAGCGGCGGCACTTGGCAGTGATTTTGGCTTTTATTACAACAAAACGTTGGATTCCTATTACGAACACGCTGGTGTAGATTTTATGGCAGAGGCAGGCACGAAAGTGTTTGCGGCGGAAGACGGCACGATTGAAAGCATTTATAAGGACGATTTACTCTCTGGTACGGAAATTGTCATCAACCATGGCAACGGTTTAAAGACGGTGTATCGTTTCGTGAATGAATCGGCAGGCATTAAAGTCGGCTATAAAGTAAAGAAAGGGGATGAGATTGCGACGGTTGCCGAAGCGAACGGCGATGAATATAAAGACGGACCGCACTTGCATTTTGAAGTGTTAAAAGGGGAAACCAGCGTTGATCCTTCCACTTATTTGACCTTAGAAGAAAAGTAAAATTTAATTGGTGTATAAAGACGGACAAAGCGTGTGTATGCGCCTTGTTCGTTTTTTGTTAAGTATAATCGTGTTTTTTCAATCATACAATAGAATAACGAAGATGAAAGTAGGCTGTTTTTGAGGAGGGTATTGTATGAAAAAAATTTGGGGTTGGACGTTTATTTTTATATTTATATTCTCCTCATTATGTTTTTGCGGCGGATGCAAAAAAACGGAAAATGGGCATAGCAGGTATGAGATCATTGCCGAATATGTGCCTGAAAATAAGACGTTGACGGGTGTGGTGAAAGTGTTGTTTGAAAACGTAACGGACAACGAATTATCTGTCTTAAAATTTCAATTATATCCCAATGCATATCGCAAAGATGCCTTGTATCGGCCTGTTTCTACTACGTGTACAACTACCGCTTATTATGCAGGAGAGAGCTATGGCGAGATGGTTATTTCCAGTGTAAATGGTGCAAAAAATTGGGAAATTATGGGAGAGGACATGAATATTTTATACGTGTTCCTCGAAAAATCACTTTTTCCGCATGATAAAGTTGTTTTGGATATCGGTTTTATGACAAAACTTGCAAACGTGAACCATCGAACGGGCGTTACGAAACATACTGTTAATCTCGGAAATTTTTATCCAATTCTATGTGGCATCAAACATGATGGCTTTGCGGAAACTGCCTATTATTCGAATGGCGACCCCTTTTACAGTTCATGCAGTGATTATAGAATGACGCTCACTGTACCCAAAGAATATGAAGTGGCTTCTACGGGTAAAACTACGGAAGAGAGAGTGTTGGAAAGTAAGAAGGTGTATACCATGTACGCGATGAATGTGCGCGATTTTGCCGTTGTGCTGTCGGGGAACTATCGCATTTCCAGCACAAAAAGCGGGGAAACTACCATTTCTTATTACTATTATGTGGACGAAACACCAATAGAAACACTTGCAACGATCAAGGAAGCGTTTGAATATTACGAAGGGGTGTTTGGAAAATATCCGTATGAAACGTATGCGGTGGCGCAAACGGGTTTTTGTATGGGCGGTATGGAATATCCCTGCCTTGTTATGATTGCAGACGATTTAAAAAAACAGGAACAAGCGCGTGTTATTGCGCATGAAACGGCGCATCAATGGTGGTATAGCGCGGTGGGGAGCGACCAGATAGAAAATGCTTGGCAGGACGAGGGGATGGCGGAGTATGCTACGATTATGTTCTTTGAAAATTATGAAAAGTATGGCTATGTACGCGAGGATATGGTGACGGCGGCATTAAAGGAATACCGTTCCTATTACGATATTTATGGGAGCGTGCTTGGGCGCACGGACACGTGCATGACCCGTCATTTAAAGGATTACATAAGCGATTATGAATATCGCTGTCTTTCGTACGACAAGTCGGTTGTTATGTTCGATACCTTGCGTAAGAGCGTAGGGGATAAAAAATTTCTCGCTGGCTTAAAGAAATATTATGCGCAAAATAAGTATGGCATAGCTACGCCTGAAAATTTAATTGGTTGTTTTGAAAAGGTGGGATTGGATGTTGGCGGCTTTTTTGAAAGTTTTTTAAAAGGGAAAGCGATTTTGTGATTTTAATTGGAGATGCGGCTTGAAACAAGAAAAATTCTTATCTGCTTAAAAAACGGTTGCCAAAAAAAGCGTAAAGGGGTATAATAAGCATAGAAAAAGAGAAAGGAGAGATGTGTATGCCCTTTTTACAATATAAGTGCACAAAATGCGGAAAACGCTTTGAGGAATTGGTGAAAGTATATACGGATAAAGTGGTTTGTCCCGATTGCGGCGGAGAGACCGAACGCGATTATGCGGGCACCATGTATTCGTCTACGGGAAAAACGACGAAAAAATGCTCGGGTAATTGTAAGACGTGCAGCGGTTGTTAAAGCATGCCGATTTTTTAAGGCAAGGCACTTTGCTCATAGAAAAGTAGGCTATGGATTATATAATATTATGATAAAATAAGATAAAATAAGGAAGTCGACCGCAAGAAGGGGCGGCTTTTTTTTGTGCTATTCTTGTGTTTTTGCCTATAATTGTTGTTATCTATAAATTTAAAAATTTAAAAAAATTTCAAAAAAATCCCAACCGTTCTATTTTTTGATGTGTCTATATGGGTGTAAAGGCAAAACGAGTAGGTTGCGCTGAAAGAAATTTATCAAGAGAAAGGAAGGAAAAATCATGAAAGAAAAAATGCAAAAATTTTTTACGTTGACATTGGCGGCTTGTATGATGTTTTCGTTTGCGGCGTGCAATCAAGGCTTTGTAGACGACAATAAGAACAATAATAATCAAGCAACAAAAGGGGAATATTCCTATCTTGCCATTGATATCAATCCTTCTATTGAACTCGTAGTGAAAGATTTGATTGTGGTGGAAGTGAAGGCTTGCAATGAAGATGCAGCTGTTTTGCTTAGTGGGGAAGATTTTTCGGGCATGACAGTGGAAGAAGTTAGCCAAAGCATTGTAGAGCTTGCAGAGGATTTAGGGTATTTAACGGAAGAAAATTATGACGTGAAAATCACCGTTTCTGCCGATAGTGAAGAATCGATACAATCGATTGTAAAATGGGCGAGCCAAGGCGCGCAAAAGGGGAGCGATTTGGCGAAAATCAACAATGCGCCTCGTTCGGCGGATGAACGCAAAGTGAAGGAATTGCAGGCAGAGGATGCTATGAAATATAAGGATCTCACGCCCGCAAAGCTTAGATTAATTGAAGCGATTATGAAATATGACGAGGAAATGACCTATGAAATCGGTGCGACGTTAAAGGTGAGCGAGCTTGCGGATATGTTGGAGGATTACGCGAAGGCGTATGGGGACATCGTAGGCGAAGAGTTGGAAGCATTGTTTGAACAGGCTTGGAAAAACCTTAAAAATTTAGCAAAGGATAAGATTGCCGAATATTATGGCGAGGAATATCAAGCGGCGTGGGAACGTTACGTGGCGCTTGAAAAGGTGGCAAGAGAAATCGAGCATAAGGCGAAAAATATTCCCATTTCCGAAGAGGATATGCTGGCGATTATAGCCCTTCTCGAATCGCAAAAGGAACAAATGACTCCGAGTGATATGCCGCAAGCGCCTAACATGAACGAAAATCCCAATGCGAATGAAACATCTAAGGATGTGAACGATGATACGCAAACAAAGGAACCTGCTCAAGAAGATGATAAGGACATGGAGTTTGGTTACGATGGCGGATTTGGAAATAAGGACGATATGCACGGCGAGGCAAACAAACATGGCGATTGGCGTGTAGAGGATTACGATGATTATTTCGACAGACATCACCATGACAAATGGAACGATGATAAATTTGAAGAAATTGAAGAACAAATTGAAGCGATTTTGGAAAAGTATGATGAAGATGCTTACCTTTTGACGGAAGATGACCTTGCAGCGATTGCTTTGGCTTGGGGTGAAGCGTTGGAGCTGGAAACTTTTGAAGATTTAGAGGATTTCTTAGACGAAGAAAAAGAAAAATTGGAAGAATTGAGAAGAGAAGCAGAAGAGACCCTTCGAATGGAAGATAAAATCACGATAGAAATTATGGAAGAAGCCTCTAAACAGTGGAAGAAAAAAGCGCACAACGAAATTAAGGAACAAATCGAGAAATTGCAAGAAGAATGGAAGGCGCTAAAAGAAGAAAAGAAAGGTAAGAGATAATCGCTTTTACATTACAAGGAGTGGGGTGTGAATCATTCCACTCCGTCCCCCCTTATAGGGAATTTTGATGATTTTATGGAGAAACAAAGGGAGAGGGAGATGAGCTTGGATTACCTGGCGAAAAGAATAGCAAAGCAAGACCAAAGTGCGTTTGCCGAGCTATACGAAAAAACAAGAAAAATTGTATATTCCATCTGCCTTTCCATTGTTAAGGATAGCGGAATTGCGGAGGATTTAACACAGGAAACGTTTGTCTGTGTTTGGTCGGAGATTGGCAATTTTAGAGGTAAGGGTTTAAAAACTTGGGTGGTGACGATTGCGAGAAACAAAGCACTGAACGTGCTGCGGAAACGAAAAAGAGAAACGGTTGTGGACTTTTTTGAGGACGAAAGGACGTCAGTGTGTGAATCGGTGGAAACGAATATTACAACGGGCATTGTCTTGTCGGTGGCATTGGATAGGCTGGAAGAAACGGACAGACAAATTGTGCTATTGAAAAATAGTGGCATGAAAACCAAGGAAATAGCAATGTTTTTAGAAATGCCAAGGGGCACGGTTTCGTGGCGATACAGTGAAGCGTTGAAGAATTTAAAAAATTATTTGGAGGTGCAAGAGTGAAAAATTCAAAGATAGAAAAACAATTAAAAAATGAATTAAACGCGAACGCGCCGTCCGATTTTGAGAGCGTTTGGTCGAAATGTGCAACAACAAAACCCCTTATGCAAGCAGAATATGCAATAGAGGCGGCGGGTGATGTTTTAGCGGGCAGACAAAAGCCTGTTCGTTCGATTGTGGCGTTGATTCTTTGCGTGGCTTTGTTTTGTTCCTTTATCGTTGCTTCCTTTTTGTGGGGAATGTTCGATGCGCCGTTGCGTTTTAAAAAGGGCAGTTTTTTATTCGATGTCAATCCGTCTGTGGAAGTTTTTTATGACGAAGAGGGAATGGTTACACAAGCGAACGGCTTGAACGATGACGGAAAAGCCTTGCTTGTTGGCATATCCTTGATAGATAAACCCTACGCCGAGGCGGCGGATACGTTGTTTGAACGGTGTGTAAAAATGGGTTATTTTATGGCAACGCGTGAGAATAACGCTCTGTTGGTTACGGCGGTTTCCGAGAACGGCGATAGGGATGCAACGATGACCAAAGCCCTGAAAAAATGTTTTGTAGAAGAGTTTTTGGATAACAAACTTCGCGGCGTTGTGATTACCGGCGTAAGCAATCCAAAGCTTTCGGCGCAAGCAGAAAAATACGGTATTGACGGGCAAAAGTACGGCTTGATTTTGTCTTATTTGGAATGTGGCGGTACGCTTTCAGAGTCGGAATACGCGACCATTTCTGTACGGGAATTGTATGCGCTGTTGGAAACGCAGGAACAGGAATTTAAACGTGCCAAAACGGAACAAACAAAAATTATTTTAGCGAAGTTTGAAAAGGAACTGCAAGAAACGCTTTCCGAGCAGATCGACGTATTGCTGCGTACGCTAGACGTTTGTTTGCCTAGTATGGACGAACCGAGTGAACTTGGTAAATTTGACAAACTCAAAGAGTATGTAAGTGGGCTGGAAACGGCGGTGAGCGCAAAGGAGAGAAAGGGACTAATTGATAAGATTTTGACGGAGTTAAGCCGTTTAAAAGAAGCGGAAACGGATGTGATGATTGTCGAGCTTATTGAAAGTGCCAAGGTATCTATATCTGTTACGTATAATTTTTTTGAAAGTACCTTTTATCGATTGAAAAAAATCAGTGCAACGCCTGAGGAAATCCAGCGAATTCGGCTTTATAAATTTGCCGCCTATGGCACAGAAAATGAAAACTATGATTTTGAAGCTTGGCAAAACGACCATGAAACTTTGATAGCGAAAACGTGGTATGAATGCAAAGCGGCATGGAAAGCAGAGCGACAAAAAGATTTTTAAGCTCTACATTTAATCTTTATTAATTATTGTAAAATAAGAAATTTGGCGGGGAGAGCGTGTCCGCCATTTTTCTTGTTTTAAATGTATCGCACATTATCGCGCGCACGCGCGCGCTCGCACAATTATATATACGGAGATATATGCACATTATCTTTTCATAAAACGGATTGGTTTGGTATGAAAAAAGCGATTTTAGACAAATATAAAAAAAGTTGAAAAAATTTAAAAAAACTTAAAAAAACTTTTAAAAAATGCTTGACTTTATCTTTTGATAATGGTATTATGTTTAAGCTGTCGATGTGCGAGAGCGTTATTTTGATAGCAACCTTGCTGTTGCAAGGCACAAAGAAGATTAACAACTGCATAGCAAAGAATAAACATGTTTTATTGGAAACAATAAGACGAGTACGAAAGGCAAAGAAATTTTCATATTAGTGAAATAAAGCTAATTGGTTAATAAAGCAAGACGTAATAACAATTTTAATACGGCTCTTGATTGCAATTAATTAGCCGAGTAAGAAATATAGAATTTTTTTTAGAGAAGACGAGTAGATAGAAAAAAAGATCAAGCTACAAAGGGCTTACGGAGGATGCCTTGGTACATGGCGCCGAAGAAGGACGTGACAAGCTGCGAAAAGCTGCGGTGAGGAGCAAATATCTAATGACCCGCAGATATCCGAATGAGGGAACTCAGCACGAGTAACATCGTGTTATCATACACTGAATAGATAGGGGTATGAGGGGAACCCAGGGAACTGAAACATCTAAGTACCTGGAGGAAAAGAAAACAATAGTGATTCCGAGAGTAGTGGCGAGCGAAATTGGAGGAGCCCAAACCAAGAACGTAATGTTCTTGGGGTAAGGACTACGATATAGTATCTGGATGGATAGTCGAAATACCTGGAAAGGTATAACAAAGAAGGTGAAATTCCTGTAGACGAAATTTTGAAAGAGCGAGTAGTATCCGGAGTACGTCGGGACACGAGAAATCCTGACGGAAGAAAGGGGGACCATCCCCAAAGGCTAAATACGACCATGTGACCGATAGCGAATAGTACCGTGAGGGAAAGGTGAAAAGAACCCCGGGAGGGGAGTGAAATAGAACCTGAAACCGTGAGCTTACAAGCAGATATAGCACTATTAAGAGTGTGGTATCGTACTTTTTGTAGAACGGGCCGGCGAGTTACGATATGATGCGAGGTTAAGTAGTAAAGCTACGGAGCCGAAGCGAAAGCGAATCTGAAGAGGGTGGTAAGTATCATGTCGTAGACCCGAAACCGAATGACCTAACCATGAGCAGGTTGAAGCAATGGTAAAACGTTGTGGAGGACCGAACACACGCCTGTTGAAATAGTCGGTGATGACTTGTGGTT
>SVHQ01000054.1 GCA_015055785.1 Clostridiales bacterium
GAAAATGTCTTATCTTTAGCGATAAATATACTTGCGGTGATGAGATTATTTGGGAATCGTTGCTTTTATATGCAACCGGACGCGAAGAAGATTTGATTATCGTTTCTAAAGATAAGACATTTTCTAATAATGCAGAATTTTTGTGTGATGAATATCATAAAAACACGGGTAAAATGTTAACTATATGTCAGGACATATTAAAAGCGTATCGTATAGCCGGAGTTGAATATTCAAGAGAAATTCAACAAGCAGAAGAGAATGTGAAATGGACGGATATCATTATTACAGCTTTAACCAATCTTGGTGGAGAAGCCGCGTTGACAGAAATTTATAATGAAGCAAGCGACATACTCTATTATAATGATTTTCAATCCAAGATGAAGAATAAGGCGAAAGAATCGACGATTAGGGGCATTTTACAAAGGTTTAGCAGTGATATTCCAAGTGCCTATAATGGAAAAAAAGACCTATTCCATCAAGTATCTGAAGGCGTTTGGGCTTTAAGAGATTTCAATATTTAGTTTTTTATATTCAAGCATAAAATGAAAACGAGCAATTCCTATTGACATTTATTATTTTTTTGATATACTGTATTCGTAAGGTGGTAGAATGACAAGGGTAGAAACCTTAAAAATTTAGCAGAAGTATTGTTTGGCAACGATAATTCTATGATTAGTGGCGAAGAATATTTAGAGCTTTTAGATAGTGCAAAGTCTCGCGAGGAAAAAGAGTTTTACACACAGATATATAATTTTTTGCTTGCTCAAAGACAGAAAGAAGTGATTGCAAATGAAAGCTATTAAAAGTTTACTGTATATCCCTATTGTGATTCAATTATTATTTACGATAATACGGAACTAATGACCTGTGTTGCGTCAATAAAAAATGGCGAATTGGAACTAATGGAAAATGTTCCTTGGTAAATGCGGTGTTAAATGGATTAGATTTAAAATAATCCTGAATATATGCTATAAATTAAATAGAACTCTGTATAATAGGCTGTCTTAAAATCAAAGACAGCTTATTGTATAGTAAAACCACGCCATAGTGGCGTGGTTCGGTAGAGGTTTACCGATGAGTAATAGACAAAGAAACTCCGATTTTGTATAATAAGGTTGTGACCTGGCAGTTACAACGAAAAACAAAATCGGAGGACAATTAAATGAAAGATTCAAATAACGTCACAAAAAGTATAGCACATACGAAATGGAATTGCAAGTACCACATAGTGTTCGCACCAAAATATAGGCGAAAAGTATTTTTCGAGGAGAAAAGATTGGAAATAAGAGAAATCTTGCGAACACTATGTGCGTGGAAAGGGGTGGAAATAATCGAAGGTGAAATATGCCCAGACCACGTGCATTTATTACTGAGTATACCGCCAAAGTATAGTATATCGTCATTCATGGGATATCTGAAAGGCAAAAGCGCAACGATGATATACCAAAAATGGGGAAACATGAAATTTGCATACCGAAACAGGGAGTTTTGGTGTACAGGATATTATGTTGATACGGTAGGCAAAAATACTCAGGCGATAAAGGAATACATAGAAAAACAGTTGAAAGCAGATAAAGAAGCAGACCAACTGAGTATTTTTGACCCAAATGACCCTTTCAAGGGTGGCAAGTAATTAGAGCACGCTGCCAGGCCCCCGAAAGGGCACTTGTGCCCCGCTGGTAGTATTAGGGCTATGCCCGAAAAGTAAAAACCACTGGCTATGCCAGTGGATATTTATTCGGTTTTTAAGTCGGTAAATCTGGTCGAAAAAAAGCGACGACACCTTGACCGCGCGCCGCAGGCGCGCGCTCGTATAGTCATATAGTCAAGGTGTCGTACAATACTCGTATAATATAGGTGAGGAATTTTTAATGAAATTTTTTGGAGTATTCAGGAGAATAAGATAGCAACCACTAGTGAAAGTTTATTTAAATAGAGTATTGTTTTAGACGGATTTTATAAGAAGAAGTTGCATTTTTTAAGAACTTATGTGATGATGTGTATGAATAAAACGGGTGAAAAATAATTGACAGCACAAGAGAAATTTGATAATATACTTTTACAATTATGTTAATAAAAGATTAAAATTTTGGAGTGTCTATCATGAAGGTTTTGTCTATTGGAAACAGTTTTTCGCAGGATGCACAACGATATTTACACCGTCTTGCAAAGTACAACGGAATGGAAATGAAAACGGTAAACTTATATATACCGAGTTGCCATCTGCAAACGCATTATATCAATATGCTGGACGATAACGTCGCATATGATTTTGAATTTAACGGAGAGAGCACGGGGATCAAGGTTTCCATTCGGCAGGCGCTTGTAAGCGACGATTGGGATATTATTACGTTGCAACAGGTAAGTACTTGTAGCGGGAAATACGAAACGTATTCGCCGTATATTGAAGCCTTGGCGGAATACGTGCGAAAATATCGTCCGCATGCAAAAATATTCATACATCAAACGTGGGCGTACGAAGAGGGAAGTGAACCGCTTCACAAATGGGTCGGGTTTTCTACGGCGGACGAAATGTTTTTGGCGATTTCCGATGCCTATGCAAAGGCGGCTAAAGCGATTTGCGCTGACGGCATTATTCCTTGTGGAGAAGCGATGATAAACGCCGCAAAATTAGGAATTAAGCGGATACATAGAGATTGCTTCCATGCATCCTTAGGGGCTGGTAGATATTTACTGGCGCTTTGCTGGTATAAAGCTCTTACAGGGAAAGATATTACTAAAGACACATTTGACGATTTTGATTCTCCAATAACAGAGGAGGAACGAGAGATTGTAATCAAAGCGGTCAATTCCGTTTTGCGAGTTTGAGGGACTTCAATATAGCGCATAAACGCAAGCGAAAAAAATACGAATTAAAATTTAGAAAGCTGTATTTGCATGAGCAGATGCAGTTTTTTGTTAGAAGTTGTAGCTTTATAGTTGCTCCATTTGTTTGATAGTTCTATGTTTATTTTGTTAAATAAAGCAAGGAAAAACGGATATGCATTAAGATAATACATTTTGATAATTTAATACATTAAAAAAATATGGATTTATCAGAAAGTTTGTTGAAAAATAAGCATTTTTAATTAAATTATAATAAAATTTAATTTTTGTGAATTTTGACAATTTTTTCTATTTTATGAATTGAGTATTTTATGTAAAAAAAAGTTGGTAAAAAAAAATTAAAATGCTATAATAAAATAAATAACGCAGCGGAGTTATAATATAAATAAGGAGAAATCAAATGGATAACAAGTATTATCAAGGAAATGACGGAATGTTTTGGCTTCCTAACGATGGTGATGACGCATACATCTGGCGTTACAAAGGCAACCCATTGTTTGACATGTCAAAAATGGAGGATTTTTGGCATATTTGCAACAGCGCGGCGGCAATCGTTAACGGCGAATACGTAGGGATTTTTCGTTGTGAAGATAAAATGGGAAAGCCTGATTTGTATCTTGGAAAAAGTAAGGATGGCATACATTGGGATTTGGAAAACGAGCCGATCGTTTTTTATGAAGAAGACGGAAGCGTATTCCAAAAATTGTATTGCTATGATCCCAGATTGATTAAGATAGAGGATACATATTACGTCGTATTTTGCGCAGACGTGGACGGACCTTCCATTTATATTGCAAAGACGAAAGATTTTAAATATTTTGAAAAAATCCCCACTGGTTTTTTACCCTTTAATAGGAATGGTGTGCTTTTCCCTGAGAAAATCAACGGACAATACGTAATGCTCAACCGTCCAAGCGATGATGGGAATACTCCATTTGGGCATATTTATATCAGTTATAGCAACGATTTAGTCTATTGGGGAAATCACAAGCTTTTGATGAAGAATTTCCATTTAGGCAATAATTTCTGGGAAAGAATTAAAATCGGTGCAGGACCAACGCCGATTAAAACGGATGAAGGTTGGCTTCTGATTTATCACGGCGTACAATCCACCTGCAACGGTTATACATATAGTATGGGGGTCGCACTGTTGGATTTAGAAGATCCGTCTAAAGTATTATATAGAACTACACGTTATT
This sequence comes from Clostridiales bacterium, assembly GCA_015055785.1. The sequence continues at coordinate 4,047 of SVHQ01000054.1, forward strand.
TGCTTGCGCCAGAGGAGCTCTATGAGACGACGGGTTTTACAACAAACGTTATTTTCCCTTGCTCGGCGATTGTAGATTCTAAAGGACGTATTACTATTTATTACGGCGTAGCAGATACAAATATGGCGATTGCATTTACAACCGTAGAAAAATTATTAGAATTTGTAAAGAAATATTCAAAATAAAGTTTTTGTTTTGTATTCTTACAATGCATAGGGTGATATGAAAAATTTAGCACAATATAAAGCATTATTTGAAAAAGAACTGTTTGAAAACGTCATTCCATTTTGGACAAAAAATGCCATCGACGAGGTGAACGGCGGTATTTATAACTCCTTGGATAGAAAAGGGGATATATATTCCACTGATAAAAGCGTTTGGATGCAAGGCCGCGCGGCATATATGTTTTCTTACATATACAATACGTTGAGGAAAGATAGTCAATATCTTACAATTGCAAAGTCTTGCTTGGATTTTTTGGAAACGCATTGTGTCGATACGGACAAGCGTATGTACTTTTCCGTAACAAAAGAGGGCTTGCCTTTAAGAAAGCGCAGATATTGGTTCTCGGAATCCTTTTACATTATCGCGTGTGCGGAATATTTCAAGGCGACGGGCGAGAAAAAATACCTTGAATCGGCAAAATGGTATTACAATTTTATTTGGTCAATTAACGAAAATGGTGAAAACGACCCGTATAAAATCACCCCCAAGGTTTACGCAAGCACGAGAAACACGCGCAGCCTTGCTTGCCCTATGATTTTGTTGAACGTAACGCATATTATGCGTGAAGCGGACAAGGAAAACAAGGCAAAATACGACATAAATGCGAAACAGCTTTTGGAAGACATTGAAAGGTATTTCTATAAGCCCGATTTGCATATTATGTTGGAAAGCGTGGGGCAAAACGGGGAAATTATCACCGAATCCGCACCTTGCCGCGTGGTAAATCCTGGGCATGATATCGAGTGTTCTTGGTTTATTTTGGACGAAGCGAACTATTTTGGTGAAGAAAAATGGAGAGAGCTTGCAAAAAATATCTTTGACGACGCAATCGCAAACGGTTGGGATACGGAATACGAGGGGATTAAATATTTCGTGGATTATCTCGGTAAACCCGTGGAAGCGTACGAACACGATATGAAGCTGTGGTGGCCTCACAACGAAACAGTGATTGCCTCGTTAAAACTGTATAAAGAATACGGCGACGAGAAATATTTGCAGTGGTTTGAAAGAGTAACGGACTATGCGTTTAAACATTTTTCCGACCCTGCTTACGGGGAATGGTACGGTTATTTAAGACGAGATGGCAAGCCGACCGAACCGCCTTGCAAAGGTCATATGTACAAAGGACCTTTCCATGTTTTACGTATGCTCGCTAAATGTATTGAAGAATTAAAGGAATGAACGCATGTTGAAGTTCAATTAAGAACAAGCTGACTCTCGCAAACGAGCCCTTATGCAAGAATCAATGCATAAGGGCTCGTTTCATTATTTTAGGGTTTAGGCATTTGCTGTTTTCGGTATTCAGAGGGGGAACACCCAAATTTTTTCTTAAAAGTATTTGAGAAATAGTAAGCATCAGAGAAGCCGAGTTTAGCAGCAATATTTTTGATGGAATCGGGAGAGGTGCTAATTTCCTGTTGTGCGATAGACAATTTGCTGTCTAATAGATATTTGTGGGGTGTTACTCCGTAATATTTTTTGAAACAACGAATCAGCGTCGTTTTGCCGATAAATGTTTGATTGAGTATTTCGTCAAGAGAAATATTAGAAAGCAGATTATCATCTAAAAGTTTTTTAACCTTTTGAATATAATCAGGATAGGGCAAAGCACTGTGTTCTTTCAGGTAAATCTTTGTACAAATTTGTTGAAAAACCAAGGCAACTTCAGCGGAAAAAAGGTGATAGGGTTCGTTCGCTCGCACCTTTTGAAATAGGTTGTCAAAGAGTTCCTTAATTTCGGGGCAGGAATATACGCGATTTTGAATGTGGTAGGCATTAAAAAATAGTTTACACATGGGGCCGTTGATTAATAACCAATACTTTTTAAAAGGATCGTTTTTATCGGCGTAATAGTTTACGTTATCGTTCGGGCGCAAAAGAAAAACGTCCCCTTTGGTTAAAGAATGCTTTTTCCCATCCAATATAATGGTTCCTTTGCCCGAGAGTATAAACTCGATAAAATAGGCACAGGTGCTAGAACGTTTAATTTTATAATTGCTGTTTGGGTAAGTTATGCCGATTTGATGAACGGTAATAGGGGATTCTTTTTGATAGGTTGGAAAGTACCATACGTCTTGATTAAGAATTTCTTTTCTCATGTGATTTTTTGCCTTTTTTTTAAAAAATAAAAAAAATTACAATTTTATTCATCTTTATGCAAATAATTAATATTGTAATTGCTAATTAATTCAATTATAATAGTAAATGAAAAGGATGTCAAGCAATATTGATGTAAAATTTGGGCGACCAAATAAATAAAAGAAAAACAAAATTTAATCTCTAAAAAGAGGGAGAAAGCTATATGAAACTAAAAAAACTTATAACTTTTCTTGTGACGAGCGCAATGTTATGCGGTACCCTGATAATGGGTAGTGCATTTTCCGCATGTTCAAATAAAGGAGATGGCGGCTCTGAAACGGAACAAAGTTCTACGTCAGGCGACAGCAGTAGCTCCGAAGGAAACGAGGATATACCGAGTGCGTCGGATAATAAGATTTCACTTGTGTCGCCCAAGAGTGGGACTTCCGTCAAAATTTTAGACGAGGAGATAAAAGCTTATCTTGCAGCGACAACACCCACTGAAGCGTTGCAGATTTTGGAAACGTATGCGAAAACCAACAAAGGCGGCATCTCCACAACGTTAAGCTGGAAATCAAATAAGAGTTCTTTTTATACTATTTATATTGCGGACAACGAACAGTTTGTCGATGCAAAAGAGTATATGGTTTCAGGGTTTATTTCTTCGCTCGAGATAAACAATCTTATTCCCGCAACGACGTATTATTGGAAAGTTAAAGGGAATAAGAAGGAAGACGTTTCCGAAGTGAGAACGTTTAAGACGGAAGATTGCGGAGTTCGATATATCACTGCGGAAGGCGGCGCAAATATTCGTGATTTGGGCGGTTGGACGACGGGAAATGGACAAACGGTAAATTATGGTCTTCTTTATCGCGGGAATATGTTGAACGGATTTAACGGCGGCGCGATGTTGACGGAAGAAGGGATAAACACCTTCGTGAACGAGTTAGGAATAAAAACGGAAATCGATCTCCGTACAATAGGGGTTGACAACGGTGGACAAACGACCAACTGGTTTGGGGAAGATTTGCAGTACATACAAGCGCCTTTAAATCAGTTTACAACCATTTTAGACTATAATTCTTGGCAAAATTTGCCAGATGAACAAAAGCAACCTGTTGCAAAAAACGCAGACGGTTCTTGGCGGTACGATTACAAAAACTATTCGGTAACCTCACTGAAAACGATTTTTGATTGCCTTGGGGACGAAAATAATTATCCCATTTATTTCCACTGCAACGCAGGTGCGGATAGAACGGGTACGCTTGCTTTTCTCATTAATGGTTTGTTAGGTGTGGAATATGACGGGCTTGTAAAAGATTTCGAGATGACCTCCTTTTCTGCCTACTCTGGCAAGCGTTATAGGAGCAACGTAACGGATGGTACGTTTGACGATAGCGGTGTGTATCAAAATAATGAGAACAACTTTGTTGCATTCGACGCTTTGTATCGTGCGATTTTAGAAAACTATGACGCAGGCACAAGGAATATTTCTATTGCAATAGAAAATTATCTAACGGACTATATTGGCGTCAGCCATGAAACGATTGCAAATATTAAATCCATTCTTTTGAAAGGAACTGCATCGCAGGGAACCATTGTTATAGAGAATAGACAAGACGTATTGCTTGCCAATGGCGGTGGCGTATCCTTGGGAGATATAGAATACAACGAGGTAAAGAGTATTTTTATCGGCGGCATATCCTTAGGTACGGATTTGAGCAATTTGGATGTATCTGCTATATACGATAGCGAGAAACAGACGAGCACGATTTGGGGCGAGCGCGAATTGAATGTGACGGTAAGCAAGGATGGCGTAGAACAAAGAGTAATTGTTCCCGTTCGCATCATAACGAGAGTTATCAATACGGCGGCGGAAATTCAAGAGATGTCGGAAGCGCGCGAAGAGCTGAAAGGTTACTATATGTTAGGCGCGGATATCGAAGTATCGTATTACGGATTTGGGAAAAAACTGTACGGTACGTTTGACGGCAACGGACATACCTTAACGCACGGCTGGTTGCCTGGTAACGGTTTATTCGGTTCTTTGGCGAACGGATCTTGCGTAAAAGATTTGACTGTCGATTTGAACTACTCTAACGGTACGGGTGCTAAATACCAAGCGGTGCTTGCAGGGGATTGTATCGGCGCATTGATTGAAAACGTTACCGTAAATTATAAATCGGGCGAAGACAGCACGTATTGGCAATATGATTCGTATGACTCGATGGGATTTATCGTCAGAGGCGATTTGGTAAATACGACGTTTAGAAACGTAGAAATCAACGCCAAAGACGCAGTTGGCGGAGAATATAAAGAATTGGGCGCCGTGCTCGGTAGCCGATTCGGTACAGGCAACGTATTTGAAAACTTTGTCCTTAATGCTGCAAAAATCGATAGCTTTGCGCGAAATAAAGACGGCGTTGCGTTGAATATGGAAGATTATGCAGGCGTAAGCGGTCGTATTGTCGCAGACAGCCTTGAAGAGAACGTGATGAGAGCGACTCGTAAGCAAGTAAAGATTTTCCTTGGAGAAAGATATGAAAACGCTTCGGTAAAATCGGTATATATGAACGACGTTAAGTTGGAAGAATACGATTATATCGACGGCGAGCTGATTTTCCCGAACAACGAAAAGTACTATTTATATTTGGATAAGCTGTTCACGGTGGAATGTGAAATCGGCGGGGTAACGGTAATCGTCAAGGCAAACGTCGCGGACGACGCACAGCGTGTGACTTTGAATAATATCGAGTATTTCGATATGCAAGCCGCATCTAACACTATTTCCCTCTCGCTTGGTGAAGATTATGCGGGATATAACGCAAAATACATTCAGCTCGGTTCAACCGAAATGGGCAATGATATGTCGGCGATAGATATTTCGTCTATGAAAGCAGACAAGAACTTGCACGGCTATAAAGAGTTTGTCGTTTTGGCGGAAAAGGACGGGCAAATGATTTGCTTTACCGTTCCCGTATGCTTGGTAACAAAATATATAGGCTCTATGAGCGAGTTTACCAGTGCGCTTACGGCAAACGCTTGGACGACGGCAAGCACCGTTTACGGGTATTACAGACTGTCGGGAAATATCGGTTCGGAAGACGATGCGCTTAGTTCGTACAGCGCAAGTGTTTTCGACGACAACCTTGCACCTTGGACGGCG
>SVHQ01000055.1 GCA_015055785.1 Clostridiales bacterium
GCAACTGTTTGGGGTCACCTACGACAATCGCAGCCTGACCGCGCGCCAACGAACAAATGGCTTCTGCCGTCGGAATTTGCGACGCTTCGTCGAAAATAACCAAATCAAACATACCGTGCTGCGCCTCAAATATTGCGACACGGTGATCGGGCTCATCAACATACAAGGCGCAATCGTTTTGATGAGTTCGGGAATCTCCTCGAACAGTTTTCTAAGCCCCATGCCGCGAAGGTTTGTCTTTGCATAGCGGCTGAAATTCGCCACTTCTATACTTAAACTGCCCTCTGTCGCCGCCGTGGGTAAGCGGGAAATAAGCTGTGCGCGAATGGCGTCCTTGGTGAGTTTTGCAAAATCGTCCATTGCCATGCGCAAGCTTTCCGATTTTTCTTCCAGCACCGCCGCCGAGAAACGTGCCAAAGCAGGATCGAGCGGGATATTCGTCTGTAAGAAATTTTTATAAATATTCTTTTCAAAACTTTCGATGATATTTTCGCTCGTCACCGAACCATTTTCCAATGCGTCCGTAATAAACACAAGCCCTGCTTCATCCAACGCTTTCGCGGTCTTTTTATACATACACCAATTGGCAAGCATATCAATGTTTTCTATCAACGCGCCCGCTTTTGCCGTATAAGCGTCCAGCACCTCTTCCTCAGGCACACGGCGTCTATCGGCACAAATCACGTCCAAGAAAGTGTTTTCCGCCGCGCGGAAACTATCCACTGAACGCATCAAACCATTGAGCACGGGCGAAGAATAACCGCTCGCCGCGCGCACGCACATACTATTAAAGCTGTCGGGATTATATTCCATGAATACGCTTGCGCAAAGTTCATGCAAAGCATACAGGTCTTTTAAAAAGTTCTTACGCGCATCAAAGAAATCTACACGGCCAAACGCCAACGTGAAATATTGCGACAACGTTGTGTTCGTGCGAATACGCGCCATGGCTTCATAGATTTCGAAAACCGTTTCCAAAAGCTGCAATATTTCCTTACGCGTCAACGGTACGTTCGACATACGCTGCAATTTTTTTACAACGCTGTTCACCGTTTTATTCGTTTCGTAATCTTCGTTGCCCTGTTCCAGCCATTTGCCAAGCTCTACATATTCTCTGGGAATGTCTATCAGCTTTTTGCAATAGCCAAAATACTTTTCAAAACAAGCATCCAAACGACGGTTTGCGTTATAAAAAACGTAAAATTCTTCCTCGTTTTCCTTGTAATATTTATTCAAAGCTCCGCTTGCAAGCAGACGGCAAATTTCATACAAGGATTCGAGTTTCTTTCTCGTGAGCGTACTGATTTTTTGACGGTATAATTCCAAGAACAACGCTACGTAGTTCTTCAAATGCTTGATTTCGGCGATGATGACCTCTGAAGAACAATACACCGAATCGCGCACGGGCAAGCTGTATTCATGCAAATTCACGTTCGCAAAGGGCGAATTGTAAACGCCGCCGCATTCCTTTGCCGCTGCCGCCGCCTGCACCATCATGTTTTCATAGGCTTCGATTTTTTCCTTGGTCAGACCATCGTAGAACGTGCTTTCAATGTTCATGATTTCGGGCGCGTTCTTATTCTTTAAACAAAGCAACAAAGCTTCGTAAATGGAAACGCCGAGCCTGCGTTTTTTATGCAGTGCCTGCAAAGGTTCCGCCAGCTCGTCACGCAATTTCTTCATCGCGTTCGAGCGTTCGGCAAGGGTTACGTTTTCCTGACCTGCGTGTTCTGCCAATGCAAGCGTTGTCGTTAATTTTTGCAATACGTCCGCTTTATTGGCTTTATTAGAATGCAATTCCAAACAGAAATCCCCGATACCGAGAGAATCAAGTCTTTTCTTAACTACAGACAAAGCAGCTTGCTTTTCCGCCACAAACAAAACCCGCTTCCCATCGTAAAGCGCGTTGGCTATCATGTTTGTAATCGTCTGCGATTTACCCGTCCCAGGAGGGCCGTGCAAAACAAAGCTCTTGCCCGTTTGCGACATGGCAATCGCATTCCACTGCGACGCGTCCGCAAGCAAGGGCGTGAGCGTGGTTTCAGGCAATACTTCGTCTTCTTTAGGAAGTTCCTCATTCCCCTCTCCTACAATGACGGAATTTTCCAGCAAAGCCTTGATGATTTTGTTCTTGGAAAACTCTTTGATGTTTTGACGCAAGTCGTTCCACATTTGATAGCGCGCAAAGGAGAATGCCGCTACGTACACGTCATCGTACACCGCCCAATTGCGCATACCGACCACTTCCATACGTACCATTGCTAATACTTCAGAAATTTTCAAACCTTGTATCGCGCCTTGCAAACCGCGAATGTCGATATTAAATTCCTGCTTTAAAAATTCAAGCAGTGTGGAATTGACGGAAGGTTCTTCGTCCGTCAAAGCGATGGCATATCCGTTGCCGCCCTTTGCTTTTTTCAACTGTATGGGCTGCAACACGAGCGGCGCGTATTTTTCCGTGCCGTCCTCTTTTGCATACCACTTCAAAAAACCCATGGCAAGATATAAAATCTTCGTGCCCGATTCTTCGTTGGCTTCTTTGTTTTTCTTCATCAATCTCGTGATGATTTCTTGCAGAGTTTTCTCTTCGGAATAGGTGCGTAAAATACCAGATTTGTTTTCAAGCGCAATCAATTCGCGCATACCTTTCGCTTCGGTAGATGCACCGAAATGCACTTTCTTTTTCGCAATAGCCGCTACGTCGTGCGTCGCTGCCGCGAGGGTCAATTCACTCTTTCCCTCTAATGCCGCCATCGTTCCGTCCACCGATGAAGACACCACGTGCGCCACCATCTTGTGCGGCGCGAAATTGAGCAACGTGTTTTTCATGGATAAATCCAACAAACGGCGTTCCCACTGCTGGTCTTTCGTCTGCTCTTTATCCAAGCTAAGCTTCCTTGTTTCACGCAATTCGCGAGGCGCAGCGTCAGGCGACATATCCTCTTCCGACAAAAGCTCCACACCCTTTACACTGCGCGCTTTTAAGGGCAAAGGTAAAATATGCGAAATACGGCAGCGGTGTACATCCACGTAACGTTCGTAGGCTCCCGAAGTCAATTTCTGTTTAAAATGGGTTTCCGAAGTCGCATACGCCGCATTCGTGTCGGCAAACAAGTCCTCGACGTCAAAGCAACTGAGATTGTTGATGCCGTCTGCGATATATGCGCTGACTCTGCCCATGTCATCGGACGCCGAATCCATAAAGCAACTATCGTACAGCCACACGCCGCACGTCACTTCCTTTTCCCCAAAAACGAGAACGGGATGCAACCCCAAGCTTTCCAAACAGCCGCACACAAACAACGACATTTCCAAAGGCGTTGCTGCTTGTGCGGAAAGCAATTTCACCCCTGCGCCTGCTTTCACGGGCTGGGACAAATCGATAGGTTTTCTCTTTAAGGAAAAATGACGAAGCGAAGCATACAGCGCTGCGATGATTTTACGAACGGTGTTTTTATCGTTGCCTACGTAACCGCCCAATTCACAAGGACAGTTCCACTTCTTTAGCTGCGCCGCCACTTCCGTTTGCATACGCGCACAATCGGCAAGACGGGGACGCACAAACGCCGCCAACTGCTCGGGGTCACCATCCATGCCCTGCCAATAATCAAACGGCAGCACCGTCACTCTATGTTTGAAAGACGCAAGCAACGTCTTTTCCTTTTTCAGTGTGACTTCTATCACTTCTTCCTGCACTTCTTCCAAATCGGTGAAATACAAAGGAGATAAAATATTGCCAAGGTCCACCTCAACAACGCTTTCGTAAGGAATTTCCTCCAACAGTTTCGTGCTGTTTATAAGCAAACCGTTCGCATTATAAACTGTCAACGTCAAATCATTCACTACTTCCTCGCCTGCATTTTTCACCTGCAAGGAAGAAAATAACGGTCTGTGTGAAAAATAATCGGCATAGGAAACAACCTTTCCCGCCTCACCCTGTAAAGAGATAATTTCCGTTAATTTTTTAGGTTTTTGTGCCATACTGCCTTCCCTCGCCGCCGCTTGATTTTGTTTGAAAAATCTTGCCGCGCGCCATTCATATTCTTTCCCGTCTATTATACACGCAAACGATGAAAAAATCAACCCCTCAAAACAAATTTCTTCCCCCTTTTTTTAAAAAGTTATTTTTTATATAAAAAATAAAAGCCCTGTCTTTTCTTTTGAAAAACACGACTTTTTTCTTGTTTTTTGAATATTTTTCGACGTTTTTATCCATCAATTTTATTTTTATACTTTTATATGCTTTTTTGAGCATACAGCCATACCATGTACGCGTTGAACAATAAAATAAGCTGCTTTTTTACTTTAAGAAACAATTTGTTTGGTGGGGTCACTTTTTCGCGACTGTGGCTTTCTCGTTTCAGTCTTTCTCGTTTCGGTTTTCTTCGTTTGATTTCTTTTTTCGCGTTTAATTTTCTGATCGCTAAGCACCGCACGCACCGCTTCACATTCTTCCTCGCCCCACTCCTTAAACGGCACGTCTAATTGCTTTTCATACCATTTAATCGTTCGTTCCACATCGCCAACGCCCCACTTTGTGCGAAGCTCTTCTTCCGTAATCGGCTGAAAATCTTTGGTGTTTTCAGGCAAGTCCTCACCCGCATAAATATATAAACCCAAACCGAACATCGCCAAATTTTTTGTCAAACAACGCATAATCGTCTTATTAATTTCCGTCATTTTCGGTTGCAGAACGGCATTATTTCGCACGTCCATGACGGGCAACCACATTTCATGCGTTCTATCCCCCGCCGTCACTTGTGTTTGCACCATATAACCCATTTTTTCATTCCCCGAACAAAAATCACCGTTAAATTCATTTACTTTATAATTCGCCTCGGGATACACCTTTTTAAACTCCGCCCACGCATAAGCCCACGAAAGATAGGTTAAATTCCCTTTTTTCTCCGTTTTATCATTCACGTTAATGGCATATACTTCTTCAAATTTACCCATTTTCCCCTCTTTTTGAATGTTAGAATATGAATAGTATGCACTGTGAAAAAATATTTATACATAGTAAAAAACCTCGCAAACACAATTTGGCTTGCAAGGTTTTTATTATTTCTCAATTATTCTTCGCGCTTTTTCAAAAGTACAACGCATGCGCCCAACATTGTTATTAATACCGCCGCGCCGCTTATTGACGATTCGCAATCTTTTTTCGCAGCTACAATATCACCCGACAATTCGTCGCCTCCCAACTTGGGAATGGATTCCGTTACTTTTTCGCCGCACAAATTACACTTCTTGGCTCTTTGTCCTTCCTTCTCCAAGGTAGGAGCTTTTACTATCCACCATTCGCCATATTCGTGTTGACAATCCTTGTTGGAAGGAGTTGTCGAACCACCGCTGCCAGTATTGCCACCGCTCGTATTGTCTTTTGCGCCACGGGAAGGAGTAGTCATATTATCGGGAACATCTTCCCCGAACAAAAGCCACGCATATTCGGGATAATCGACAAATACGTTTCTTGTGCCCGTGATGTCCTCTACAACGTCGTTTCTGCCCATTTCCCAAGTATCAACGGGGTCTTCTTCCATCCATTTCAAAAGTACGTCCACGCTCTCCATAACTCCGCTGGTGCCCCACGCACGACTTGTATTTCCCCATCGCACGTAAACGTAAAGGAAAATTCTTGCACAGTCACCACGAACATTCTGTCCTTCTTTATTTGGATTATAATATCCGCTACTTTCACCGTATGCCTTATCTCCACGATTATTGTTTATGCTTGATGAAGTTGGACGAAGCATGATAATATCATCTGCATCTTCCCCCCCCTCAGCACTACCGTTTAAACTTTTACTCTGAGGCCAAGTATGCTCTCTGTTCCATGTATTCCCGTAATCCCACGAACCTAATTGATTATCCGTATAAAAACAAGACCTTTTGGATGTATTATTTGAAACGCAATCAGTATATTGATACATATATCTCGTTTCGCCATAATTTGTTTTATAGGTATGGTTGTCAGCCATCAATGACTGTAACTCTTTATATAAATCGCTACTCGGCACCTTACTTCTATCCGTATTTCCTTCTTTATCCGATAATACGTCATAAGATGCGTTGTTTTTCTCATAAAAAGCACCAGCATAAGTAGAGAGAGAGGTACATTGCTCATCTCGTTTTCCCCAGTTAGAAATATTAACTGTTTTTGCCTCGGCGTTTTGCGTCGGCATGGAGAATGACGCAACCGAACAAGTCACCGCCAAAGCTAAAATTAAGGATATCTTTTTTAATGCTTTCATAAAAAACCTTCCTCTTTCGTTTATTTTACATACTTACACATTTCATTATAAACCATTCTGCTCTGTCTGTCAACCTAAGCACAAAGCATTTCACAAGTTTATTCCGATTTATCGCTCTTGCCCATATTGCATCTATCGCAAAGCGTTCGCAAATTTTGCGGCGTTGTCTTGCCGCCTTTGGCAACAGGCTGAATATGGTCCACGTGCAATTTCACGCCGTCCGCCGCCGTCGAACCGCACAACTGACAACGAAACTTATCCCGTTTCATGATGTCATAGCGCAAGGAATCGGTCATTTTTGCACGTTCCACTTTAATTTGATATTGTCGAGTGCGGCGCGTAGCGCGCAATTCCGACAAACGCTCGAAATAATCTTTCAACTGCGCATAATCGTATTTTTGTTCTTTTTCGTAATGATTTTTACCCTGCGGCGACGTATAGCTCACACGGCAGGTGGCATAAATATCCGATTGCGGTCTTTTCAATAAAGCCTTTTTAAACAACCTCTTTTCATGCCATAAAAACGCTTTATACGGAATTTTCCATTCCTCGCAGTTTGTCGCCGTTGCCATGGGCACAATCAGCTCGGCTTCCTTTAAATACGCCGCGTAGTGTTTTCGATTGCAATCAATTTCATACAGCCGCGTCGTAATTTCCCCTTGATTTTCGTCCAGCACCGCGATTAAATATTCCTCCATCGCCCAATTGTCAAACTGACGCTTGGAATGACAGCTTTGATGATAAGCATATTCCTTTTTATCGCCGCCGTAAAAAACCGTCCTATGATTTAAAGCATACAACTCCTGCAATCGCCTGCTTTTCTCTTTTACAATTTTTATATGTTTGTTGCGAATATATACGTATACGATACTCCCCACCGCCGCTATACACGCAAGTATAATCCATACTTCCTTTGGCATTCTTTCTCGACCTTTTATTTTTATAAGAATTTTATAAGAATTTATTTATAATAATTCGTTTCTTTATTTTATGCCTACCGCCGTTAAAACCTCGTTTGTCGTCGCGCCGCTATACGCGTACGACAATTCCGTCATTGAAAAAGGCAACTTCGCACAACCGTTCAACGCAATCAAGCGTTGGTTTTTCTGTAATCTCTCTTTACTTTCCAACACCGATTGACGAATAGAGGGTTTGGCAATTTTTTCGGCATTATCCAATAGCGTTTGCAAACACCCAAACTCGTTTATCAACGCCGACGCCGTCTTTATCCCCACCTTGTTCGCTCCTTTGATATTATCCGCGGTATCCCCCGTCAACGCCTTAAAATCGGCATATTGAAAAGGCTCGATATCATACTTTTCACGCAAGTATGCACGATTGCAAAAACAGCTGTTGTCCCCACGATACCGAAGCACACAAACATGGTCTGTTATCAACTGAAAAAAGTCACTGTCAAACGAAACGATTGTAATGTTTGTGGCTGTTCCGTATTGCAACGCATACGCCGCTATGACATCGTCCGTTTCGCAGACCGTCGTTTCCGTATGCCGAATATGCAAATAATCCAACGCCGCATAAATATCTGCTAACTGCGAAAAGGGCGTTTCTTCTTCCGCCATCAAAGAAAAATCGAGGCGGTTGGCTTTATAATCGGCGTCGATATCCTTTCGCTCGTTATGATGCTCCCCGTCGAATAAAACGACAATGTGGGTGGGCTGTATTTTACGTATGATTTTCAGCAAAGCACCAATAAACCCCAAAGTGCCGTGAATAGGCTTGCCCTCTTTGTTTAAAATGCGGGCAGGCATACCGTAAAACATTTGAAAAAGCAGATTGCTGCCGTCTACAATTAAAAAATTATCCATAAATGCAACAAGAATTTGGCTTAACGACGTTGCTTTTCAATGGTATTTTTCCAACAACTATGGCACATTGCCACATAGGAATCGTTGCCGCCCAACAAAATCTGGCCACCCTCTGTCACAACCTTTCCGTTCTCGTCAATTCTCGCATTCACAATGGCTTTTTTGCCACACGTGCAAATTGTCTTGATTTCCGTAATCGAATCCGCCACTTCAAACAATCGACGGCTACCTTCGAAAAGTTTGGTCAAGAAATCGGTACGAAGCCCATAGCACAAAACGGGAATATCCAATTTATCCACAATTTGACGAAGCTGGTCTATCTGCTCGGCAACAAAAAACTGACACTCGTCCGCAATAATTACATGACAATCGGTATGATTTTGATATTCTTCGAATAGATTTTTATCTGGAGTGATAATTTCCGCACGCGCTTCCAAACCGATGCGCGAACGCACCGCATCTGCACCGTCACGCACGTCAATAGACGGCTTAATAAGCCATACTTTCATGCCTCGTTCTTCATAATTAAACTTGGTAATCAAAGCATTTGCCGTTTTCGAAGACCCCATTGCCCCATATTTAAAATATAATTTTGCCACGTTTTTTTCTTCCTTTGCTTATATTTTCCGCATTTATTATAGCATGTTTCGACAGTTTATGCAAGGCAAATGACAAAGAAAAACCAAAGCGGATTTTTTTTCTAAAAAAAGGAAATACTTTTCTTAAAATCTTATTTTTTAGGAGTTGTCTATGAAAAAAATGACCGTGGACGGCAATTTCGCCGCCGCATATATTTCTTACGCTTTTTCGGAAATCGCCGTTATCTATCCCATCACCCCTTCCACGCCCATGGCAGAGCTCGCGGACGAATGGCAAACCAATGGAAAATTCAACCTCTTTGGCTTTACGCCCAAGGTGGTGCAGATGCAATCGGAAAGCGGCGTTGCTGGCGCTTTGCACGGCTGTCTTACTTGCGGCGCGCTCGCCACCACCTACACTTGCAGTCAAGGGCTTTTACTAATGTTGCCGAATATGTATAAAATCGCGGGAGAATTGTTGCCGACGGTGTTTCACGTCAGCGCACGCGCCCTCGCCACCCACGCGCTCAGCATTTTTGGCGACCATCAAGACGTCATGGCGTGTCGGCAAAGCGGTTTTGCTATGTTGGCTTCTTCCTCTGTACAAGAAGCGATGGATATGGCGCTCGTTGCCCATATCGCCACATTGAAAACAAGCATTCCTTTTCTGCATTTTTTCGACGGTTTTCGCACCTCGCACGAGCTTGCTAAAATAGACCTTTTAGAATACGAGGAATTGTTGGATATTATCCGTGAGGAAAACCTACAAGAAGATATGGAAAAATTCCTCGTAT